>JAJZKY010000287.1 GCA_021803885.1 Planctomycetota bacterium | reverse complement strand
GTATTCAAACGCATTGGGTGCTGGCACCCAATAGCCCGGATATATACATGTATGCCGTTTTCACGCATTCAGCCACGGCGGCGGCCAGCAATTTGGGTCAGGGGCAGTTTATCTTCAAAGCCGGCGACACGCTGTTTAATTCGCTGTACCAAGCCAATACCGGCCCTAATAACCTCGGTACTTTCCAGTACACGCTGCCCAGCGAGCAGGCGCAATACAATCTTGTGACACAAAATCCAGGCCGGCAGGTGTTGCCGGAAGTTATTGACTACACCGATTCCGGCCAATCCACTGGTAATCCCAATGATCCGAATTTCCTGGGTAAATATGATTTCTCCACCTATGAGCAATATCACGTTGTTACCGGCGAATACAGCAGTTCCGCAAGCCAGCCGGTTTCGGCATGGTTTGTCAATCCCAGTACGGAATCCCTTACCGGCGGCCCCACCAAACAAAGTATTGTCTCCGGCGGACCGGTGACACCCCAACTGCTGGATGAATTCATTTCCGGGCATTACGGCGGCCCAAGCTATACCCCCGCGCAGGGCGTAAATACCACGCGATTGTTTGGCGGATTCGCGTTGCAGTTCGGCACGACCGATGCGGCCACACCGAATATTAATGCCGATTATCAGGCGGCGGTAAACAGTGTGCCTGGTGCTGATTCTCTTTTCAATACCGACTCAGAACTTGTTGCCAACGGCTACGTGCCCAGTACGCAACGCGGCAGCGTACAGGCCAATGTGGCCACCGGTTCGGAGGGTTGGAGCAGTGATACCAACAACAATGTCGTGGTACTTTCCGATCCTAATAAAGATTTTCAAGCCTCCAGCACGGGCAACCAGTATTGGGGATACCTCAACCAGAATGGCAGCACCGACTTAACCGGAGTTGCCCCCGGTACCTACCGGATGACGGTCTACCAACTGGGCCAATGGGGGGAAATGCGCGTGGATGGTGTTGTGGCGAAAAATGGCCAGATTGACACCCCGGCGAAATTGAAGTTTACCCCTGAAAACTTCGGCTCAGCTGCCCCAATATGGACCATCGGAACCCCCAATCATTCCGCCAATGAGTTTGAAAATGGGCATAATGCCGCCGGACAGGATGTGCGGGCTTATCCGGGGGCCTACAACTACTGGCAGGAATTGGCCCCCAATAACGGCAAAGTGGTCTATTACGCCACCGCCGTCGGCACCACACCCGCCACCAATAATCTCAATGTGTGGCCCGCCAATCAATGGCAGACATTTGATCCGGGCCTGTATGTCGCGCCTTACACTAATGGCACCGATACTTCAACCGATGGCTATAAATACATTACTCCATCCTATGTCAACGCCGCCGGCGGCCCGGCCACGTATACCGGCCAGCCCTGGCAGGTACACTTTACCACCACCGCCGCCCAGCAGGCCCAGGGGCAATACGTGGTATTATCCATCGCATTGGCTGCGGCGGAATCGGATTTGATTGTATCGTTAAACGGCCATCAGTTAATCATGCGGGATCCCTATTACATTGATGCCAGCGATCCCATGATGCGAAGCGGCGTTTCCGGATACTACGGCTGGGCCGCGTTGCAGTGGAATACCAGCGATCTTAACGCGCCGGGCCAGGACAATATCATTACGTTAAGTGTGAATCACTCCTGGGGCGTGATGTATGACGCCCTGCGTATGGAAATCACCAATACTTCCGCGGACCCAAGCGTTACCGGCTGGAATGATTATGAATTTCTCTATGGCAATACCAACATCATGCCCAATGACGCACTGGGTTTGACCGCCAGCAACGCCTATTCCGTGCAGCCTGTGCCCGAGCCGGCCACGCTCGGCCTGCTGGCGCTTGCCGCAGGCGGTCTGCTGCTGATTCCACGACGTAAAGGTGCCAGCCAGTGAGGTTTGTTCACGCTACACTCATGGGGGATTGCAGGCCATCATCAAGTAATGCCTTGCGGTAAATTCACGGGCGGGTCACAATTCAACGTGCCAGCTTAGTGTAACGTGAGTTCGGGATAAAGAATGTAAGTTTAGGTTTCGCAAGGTGTTACAGCTTTCATCGGATAAAATTACGCAACGTACCATAAAAACAAGCGATTTATTCCGCAATTCATAGAAGTGTTGGTGGAAAATCGCCAGAAATCCTTGTAAATAATGATTTCATATCTCGAACTCGCGTTCGTCTGAAATCGGCGTGGAAGTAGCTTTCCTTCGGTAGCGCAACCGCTTTTTATAGAAAAAAAAACGCCAAGAAAATCGGAGGTTTCGCCCCATAACTATTCATAAAAATCGCATAAAGCTCTGATTTTTGGCAAAATGGTAATTAATATGGCAATTACCAGAATATTCACTTCATTTTCTTCTTGCTTTCATTGCAGTATTGGTGTAAGATCATATCAGTAAACAAATTCTCGGGCACGGCGGTACCGGCAGGGATGTTAAGCCCATCGCGTGCAGAGTAGATAGTTAAAGATGTGTCGCAGTATGTTGTTAGCCTGCGTTGGGCTGTAGGTATTGCGACTGAATATTACGCTCGGGCATTTTTTTGGAGGTGCTTTTATGAAGCGCACTGGAAAACATCAAGGATTCACCCTTATTGAGCTGCTGGTGGTGATCTCCATCATTGCGCTGCTGATCGCGATGCTATTGCCGGCGCTGGCGAGGGCCAAAGAGGTGGCCAACACAATTGCCTGCGCGGCTCGGCTGCGCTCGTTGGGGCAATTGACGGTGGAGTACACCCAAAATAATCGGGACTTCTTTCCTTCGGCGTGCCTCGGTCCTCCGGTAGACCGCCAGGGATTTTGGGTCAATGCGCTCTTTTCTTACTACGTCGGCCCGCCCGTAGCTCCTTACAACGAAGCGTGGCCGAAGGGGCTTCTCGGCTATAGCCCCAGTGCTGGTTCTTACGCGTTGCCCAATAACCAGGGGAGTGCGTATGTCCAGAAATTTGCCGGACTTTTCATGGACCCCGCATCAACCCTTCAGATTGGCCATAAGTGGGATATATCTTATGGATGCAATCCGAATGTGATCTGGAATTGTATGACCATCCCTTCCAACGGCACGCCCGTCACTCAGGAATCCACGCTAAAACTGGCACAGCTTCCTCGTCCTTCGCAGTTGGTGCTCTACGGAGATATCAACTTGCCATATGTTGGCGACTACGCATGGGATTGGTACTGGTATTTTCCGAATGATGTTTATTACGCAGCCAAGGGTGCGTACAGCCCGACTGCGGACATGCAGGTTAACTTTCAGGAGGAAAACGAAGACGCTACCCCGGCCACCGGAAATATCTCTCGTACGGGCATGCGTTTCAGACATATGGAAGAGGGTGGCAATATGCTCAGTGGCTTGGCCAACGCCGTATTCTGCGATGGCCATGTCGGGGAGATCAAGGCTGGAACGCTTCACCCCTATAACCTTGTATTGCATACCAGTGCCAATGCGGTGAAAGGCTCGTATTTTCAAGAGCCTTGAAGCGGACTGGAGTAACGGAATCGGTCTGATCTATGTGATGCATTCCGCTTGCCCCGGTGGGGGCGTGGTGTAACCGAAAGGAGGTGAAGGTGGTGCATCCTTTGAGAGGAATGAAGGAAATGTGGTGTTTATTGATGAGAGAGACCGGATGCGGAATATGTTGTTCAGCGGAGCCGAGTCTCAGGTATAAAATCAGGAGTTTCTAATATGTTAACCAAATACAATTACAATCAGTTGTTTCTCGGTGCCGCTGCAATTGCCGCAGCAGGATTGGGTGCCGGGCTAATACAACCAGCGTTGAGCCACGCCGACACGCTCGTGTGGACCGGTGCCGCCGGCGCGACGGGCAGTGCGACATATGGCTCCACAGCGACCGCTGGCACCAGTGGAACAACAGTCGCTACTGCCAACTGGGATGGTACATCGGCTAACTGGAATGATAGTACCAGCGGTGCAACTGGAGTGGCCTACACCGATGGATCAAATGTGACATTCAACGGCACGGGTGCCAACACGAACGTCACCATCAACAACGTCTCGTCAACTGGCGGTGGCGGCGTGACGCCTGGCTCGGTCGCATTCACAGGCGGAAGCGCCAGTTACCAATTCTTTCCCAGCACGGATACAGCCCTTGCGGCTGGCGGCTACCAGTATGTAACCGGAATCCAAGGAAGTGGTTCGCTTACACTCGCCTCAGGATTTACCGGGACGGTCACAATGGCGAGTGTCAGCACTACCAGCTACAGCTCGTATAATTATCACGTGACTACCACCTCTTTGAATAATCCGTATACGGGCGGCACTTTCATCGACGGCGGTACGCTTAGCGCGGGGACAATCGGCGGGTCCGTTAGCGCTAGCAGCTCGGGTGGGCCAAATGGGCCTAATGTCGGTACCATGTTTGGAACCGGAGCGATCACCTTCGGCGGTACCAGTGGAACGTTGAACATCGCAACACAGGGTACCGGTGACTACGGCCCGGCATTGGAGAACAACCTTGTTGTGACCGCCGGATCGACCGGGACAATTAATATGGGGCCGCGCCAAAACGTGGGGGTTAATGCGGTCGGGGCTACTTCCACCACGGCAGCCATACCGGCCTCTACGGTTACCGGCAGTGGTACGCTTAATCTTGGAATTCAGTATGTGCGCGATGAACTGGCAGGCAACTGGGCGGGTTTCACCGGGACGCTTAATTTGAATGCCACTAATGTCGGCGGTGCGACGGGTGCCGATCTCTGGTTTGCTGGCTACTCCAGCAACCCGAGCTTACGCGGAATTGACATCGGCGGTACGCTCAACCTAAACGGTACAGCGGCCAGTCCGGTTGAGGTTGGCAACATACACGGCAATTTCCATAGCTTTGGATTTGTTTTCCAGCTTGGCGGCTTGGAAGGTACGCAAAATTCAACGCTGTTGGGAAGTAGCTACGCTCCTTCCTCCACTAACAACTACAATTTGGAATACGTCGTAGGTGCCGACAACGCTAACACCACCTTCGGCGGGAAGATGGCGGGAGCTGCTGGCCAGACCACCGATTTTTACAAGGTCGGCTCCGGATCGCTCACCGTTTCTTCCACGGCCAAGGATAGCTTTGGCGGCATGATGGAAGTTAATTCGGGCACATTGGTCTTTGACGGCGGCATGGCACCTGCCACCACATCGGTTCAGGTGGACGCCCCAGGTGTGGCGATAACCACCATCCCGAACAACTCCGGCGCTCCGACCGTGACGCTGGCCGCCGGTACTGGTGGAACCTTGGCCGGAACCGGCACGATTAATACCGTTGTCAATAACAATGGCATATTGATGCCAGGCGACCCGGGCGTCAATAGTGGAATCGGCACGCTTACCATCAGTGCCAATACCACAGCGCCGGTTAGTTCAACAAACCTGACCACCACCACCACACCGGGTGGCACTGTGACGAACAACGGCACGTTGATGATCAACCTTGGTAGCGCTGGCAAGAGCAGCCTCCTTGCTATCACCGCACCCACTGGCGGCCTGGGGAACTTGGCTTTGGGTAGCAGCAGCGTGTTAGATTTGGTTAATACCGGTGGCGCTTTCGATGGCAGCACCTACACGATTGCCACCTTCACCGGTACACTTTCAGGAACCTTTGCGTCAATCATCGGGCTTGCGCCGACGTACAAGGTCAACTATAACGCCAATAGCATCACGCTTTCCGGTACCGCACCGGTACCCGAGCCAGCCACACTTGGGTTGTTCGGTATTGCGGGCCTTGGGCTGTTGTTACTGCGTAAGCGGAAAACGGCCTGATTTAGTCGGAATATTCACCGGCGCGGCGAGGTTGCTGGCTTTTAATCGCGCACGCCGGGGTGTTCAGGCGGATTATTAGATATAGGCCGACGGATTAATACATCCGTCGGCCTTTTTTTCACCCTTTGTTTTGCGGAGGTTGCTGGCTATGTCCATCGCCCGATACATTATCCTCGCCGCTGCGGCCGCGACGACCTCTTTGTCACCGGTCTTTGCGGGCCTTACCATCAACACTTCCAATAGTTCCGAGTGGACGGCCACCAACGGCATTGTTTCCCTGGGAATGAACACCGGCAGCGGGGCCATAAACCAATTATCTGTAACGCTTAATGGCACCACCACCAACATCTTCAACACCGCCAATACACCGCCTGACGATGCCGGTCCGCAACTTTACGGTGAATATGACGGCCCCAGCGGCATTCTTTATGGCTCCACCACCGCCAATTATCAACTTGATCCCAATGGGTATCTCGATATCTGGACCACCGTCGCGCCATCCAGTACCAGTGATAACTTCGGCATTCAGACGCATTGGGTCCTGGCACCCAATAGTCCGGAT
>JAJZKY010000286.1 GCA_021803885.1 Planctomycetota bacterium | reverse complement strand
TTGTCAACATACTCGTGGGCGACGGAACTGGAAATTTTGCAGTCGGAACGCCGGTTCCAACGCAGCAAACTCCAAATGCTATCGCAGCCGGAGACTTTAACCACGATGGCTTCCTCGATCTTGCTGTCGCCAACTCCGGATCGGGCACGGTGAGCGTTCTGTATGGACAGGGAAACGATCTGTTCGAGGCAGCCAAGCCAATTCCAGTGGGCCCAAAGAGTGGTACGGGCGCGGACTCGATCATCGCTGTGGACATCAATGGCGACGGATATCTCGATTTACTTTCCGGTAACGTTCTGCAAAATAACGTAGCCATTCTGATGAACACTGGCAGTGGCAAAGTAAGCGACACATTTGGTGCGGCGGAGCACTACGATATTCGCGTTCTTAACGGACCTGCGTATATTGCAGCGGGAGACTTTTACCGCGATGGCAAACCCGCCGTGGCTGTTACCCAGCAGGACAGCTACTCCGTCTCGGTGTTTGCCAACAATACGCTGCCAACTCCGGAGCCGGGAGGCCGCAACTTTCATTCGCCGAACACTCTCACCAACGGCCACGGCAATATGGCCGATGGAGTTGCAGTGGCGGACTTCAACCACGATGGATTGCCTGACATCGCTGCTTCCTACCTCGAAGACAACTCAGTCCGCGTACTGATTGGCTCCGGTGGTGGAAACTTCAATACAGCGGCCGTAATGTATCCCGTTGGCAAGCAACCCTACTGGGTTGTGGCCGGCGACCTGAACAATGACGGCTATGCCGATCTGGTCACGGCGAACACGGGGGACAACACAGTCAGCGTGTTAATGAACAACGGCAGAGGCAGCGGCACATTCGCCGCAGCGCAAAGCTACCCTGTCGGCAAGCAGCCCTTTCAGGTCGCCATCGGCGATTTGAACGGCGACGGAATCCCCGACCTGGCGGTCAGCAACTATGGGGACAACACTGTCTCCATCCTTTACGGGCAAGCCGGAGGAAAGTTCGTCGGCGGCCAAACATTGGCGACCTGCACCAATCCTTATGGAGTCGCCATTGGAGACTTCCGCCACAGCGGCCAGAATGATGTCGCCGTCACCTGTTTCAGCACCGCGCAGCTCGAAGTCTTTCTGAATAACGTGGCCCTGTTCCAGCCGCCTCCGTCTCAGACTACTTTCCAGTCGCCGGAAATGTACTCGACAGACTCGTTCCCGACGTCGCTGGTCGTGGGCGACTTCAACCGCGACGGCAACCTGGATATCGTGACCGGAAATTCCATCGCGAACGATGTTTCCTTCTTCGGCGGCAATGGAGATGGGACGTTCAGGCCCGCTGCCAATAGCTTTGCGTTGAACTTCCCTGACTCGATCGCTGCTGGGGACATCAACGGCGATGGCATTTTGGACTTGGTCACGGTAGCCGCAAACTTTAACCAGGTGGCCGTATTGCTTGGCAAAGGCGACGGCACTTTCCAGCCACGATTTGAATTCGCCGCGGGGCAACAGCCTTGGGCTACCGCGCTGGGCGATTTCAACCTGGATGGAAAACTGGACATCGTGACCGCCAACACGGTGAATCGCGTCAACATCACCAGCCCCTCAAAACAACAGCAATATATGACGGAATTTCCGCCAACGGCGAATGGTGGACCGAGCCTCAACGTGCTGCTCAATAGCTCGGGAACTTCGATAACCATGAGGCATTCGCCCACCGGCACTGTTCCATACAACCAACCGGTTACGCTCACCACAAATGTTTTCGCAGCTTTGGGGGGCACCTTCCCCACCGGAAGTGTCATCTTTGAAGATACCGATGCGGGCACACCGCTGGGAAACGGTCCGGTAGCGCTTAGCAGTGGAACGGCTTCGCTGACACTACCAAACCTGGGCAGCGGCCATCACCAGATCACTGAGCTTTACTCTGGGGACATGCTGTATCAGCCATCGACAGCGACGGGTCCCGGTTTCATTGTGGATGTCTCAGGCACACCAGTCTCACTGACATTCCAGCCTAATACCGCTAGTTACGGGGCAACCTACGACTATACCGTTGTAGTCGGTACTCCGGGTGTGCTCAAACTGCCCCCTCAGGGAACGGTGAGTATATTTCGAGTACAGAATCAGTCAGCCGTCCTCGTTGACGGTCCGCATGCGATCGTTCCGGGGACCAATGGGACCTCGACACTGAATGGCACTCTAAGTGATGGATTGCCACCGGGCACATATTATTTCTTTGCGGTCTATTATCCATTGTCCACAAAAGTAGGTACAGGCGGAAGTTCGCCCGACGTGCCGTTTACTTCCACACCATAAACGAAGCTGCACATATTGCCTGTCGATTGAGAAAGGCCGCATCTCTGTGATGCGGCCTTTCTCTTTTACGTCTTACGATCACCTGGGAGCAATTCCAATCACGCTTAACATGCGGCCAGTAAAACCGTGGTCGGCGCGATGAGAGAAAAACCGCTTGCGATCGCATGCCGTACACAGGCCCATCGCATGGACCTTGTGGGCGGAGATCCCCGCATCCAGTAACTGGCGCCGGTTGGCTTCGACAAGATCGAGATGAAGACTGGGACCCAAATTGCTATGGCCCGGCGCACGCGCAGTGAGGAACAACATCGGATATTTTTCTTTGATCGGATCGAGATCGAATACTTCGCGGAACAGCGTATCCGCATAGCTAAACTGCGAATTAAATTCCATGCGGATTTCTTCTCCAACGGCGTAGCAGCAACCGCCAATTCCCGGCCCAATGGCAGCCGTCAGGTCGCCAGGACGGCTGCCAAACTGAGCGCGCATTCGCCCAACGCCACGCTCTGCAATTCGCGACAGAGTACCGCGCCATCCGGCATGAAATGCTGCTACGATCCGCAAACGCACATCCGCCACGAGAATCGGCAAGCAATCTGCCGTCTGTATTCCCAGTAACATTCCAGGGTTGGCCGTTATGTATCCATCGCCGCGCAACAGGGCTTGGTCGACGTCGGCCTGCATTTTTTGATCGCTCGCTGGATGCACCAATCCAGAATGAATCTGCCGCAGCAGAACCAGCGGCATTGGAGAAGATTTCTTGCGTTTTTTCCCCTGTACGCTGCGCACGAACAGTTCCCGATTTTTCCGCACATTCTCCGCCGAATCCGCAGGCGTAAGTCCAAGATTCAGTTCCCCGCAGCCCGTGTCGGCAGAATAGATGGTGGAGACTCCTCCGGACCGTGTACTGAAACCATGGATAAGCCATGGAAATTGCCGCCATTCCTGTACCCGAAGGACCAACGGGTCTAAATCCGGACTTGGATACGCACCTTTACTGGTACGTGGCTTTTTTGTGCCATTCTCTACCCTTGAGAAACCAGATTTTACTGATGTTTTCTTGTGTGGGCTGCGTTCCAGGCCTCCAGTAGCAAATAAGGCATCGATTTCCCGCAATCGGGCAGCGCTGGAGAGAGAGAGTTTTGGGGATGTCACGTTCCAATTTTAAGCTTGATTGCGGACATAGGAGGGAGAGACGCAAAAGGCCCGCATAGCGGGCCTTGCATCGAGGCTTTCTTAGGATGGACGGCAGCGAGGATGGGTGCGATGGGAGTCGTTCCAACCTGGAACGACACGGGTCATGCGAGAACTTCTAAAGTGGTCTGAAAAGTTGGACGCCTCATTCTTACTTGTATGTCTTGCACGCATCGTGCCAAATATGGAATATGTCGACAACTATCGGTCGTTCCTTCGCTAAATGGAAGCAAATGGGCCAAAAAATGCTGATTTAGCGCGATTATTACGAAGTTTTTCTTGCTAGATAGACGCTAGTGGTGGGATGAAATATTGGCCAATCCTCCGGCAGGAAATTCGAATGCCTAAAAAAGCGGCTCCATGTGGGCAGATAAATACCACTATTGGGCAGAATGTTTCTTCGTAGTATCCGCTGAGGATAGTGTATTGCCGTCCTCTACCTGCATTTGTTTGATCTTGTTAAGAAGCGCCTTATAGCTTACCTGTAGACGGCGTGCCGATTCACGACGGTTCCAGCGAGTTGCCTTCAGCATGTCAGCAATGGCACGTCGTTCGGCCTCCCAAGCGGCGCGTCGGCCTATTTCCAACAAAGACAGAGCAGGTTCTGTCGCAGCACTGGGGTCACTGGGGAAAGCTTTACCCGTAGAGGCCTCTTCCGCTTTCCTCGCAACGCTGGCGGCAACGAGCTTCGCATGGCTTCTGTCTGAAAGCTCGCGCAGGATTTGCGTTTCTCCGCCAACAATGACAAATCGCTTGCACAGATTTTCCAGTTCGCGGATATTGCCCGGCCAGTCGTGCTCCATCATTCGCTCCGTGGCCTCGGCGCTGAAGAATTGGGGAGCACGACCGTATTGGGCGGCAAATTTACGCAGCATATACTCGGTGAGAAGTGGGATTTCATCGCGCCGCTCCCGTAAGGGAGGCAAATAGATCGTGACGACATTGATTCGATACAGGAGGTCTTCGCGAAACAGGCCCTCGTTGACCCTTTGCTCCAGCAGCTTGTTCGTTGCACAAACAATGCGCACATCTACAGAAATATCGTGCTTGGCGCCCAGGCGCGAAAACCGGCCATCCTGCAGTACATGCAGCAGCTTGGCCTGCAGCATAGGATGCATCTCGGCAATTTCATCCAGAAACAGGGTGCCGTGGTCCGCCAACTCAAACTTGCCGGGCTTGTCGCGATTTGCGCCAGTAAACGCTCCCGCCTCATACCCAAACAACTCGCTCTCCAGCAAATCATTAGGGATGGCGGCACAATTTACCTTGACATAGGGCTTCCGTCTGCGCAGGGAGCGCTCATACAAAAGCCGCGCCACGATTTCCTTGCCAACACCACTCTCTCCTCGAATAAGAACGGTCACATCTGTCGCGGCAACCTTCTCAATGGTCTCCAGAACCTCCGCCATGCGTGGATTGGCGCCCACGATAAAGGGAGGCGGCTCCATAGTTTTTGAATCCATGGGCAAAACTTTTGCGGTTGCGCCACTGGAAATCGCAGATGCGGCTTCTGGGGCATGTTCGCCAGCCAGATCTTGCTTAAGCCGATCGACAACCATCCGTGCTCGCTCACTCAGCATGTCCCCATCGAGCGGCAGGGTCCAAAGATCTTCCGCGCCCAGCCGGGAAACTGCGAAGGCGGTCTCCGCACTGGGCTTGGCCAGCAACACCACTACAGGCAGATTTGGATGGCGGGTCCGCAACTGCTCCACAACGCCATGGTCTCCGTGGAGTTCCAGAACCAGTAACGCGGTGGCCCGCTCTGTTAATTCCTCCAGCAAATGCTCCGGCGAGCGCACCTGGATCGTGGACACAGTAGCTCCCGCCTGCATCAGCGCATGGGCGATGGAAGCCGAGTGAGCCGCGTCGCGCACAGCTAGCAGTACCGGGACTTGAATTGCAGCCATTGGGTTGTTAGCTATGATTCTAGTCCGATTTGTGGAAGGACATTTGAACTTTATTCCGCGATTCGGCCTACACACCAAGGATGAGATGCTCTACGGCGCCGCGCAGGCGAGCCGTAAATCGTGGATGGGATTCTCCAGGCTCCTGGCGCAACGGCTGCCCTACCACTACAGACAGGCCGGGCGGCCTCATCCTGACGCGCTGCGCCGCCTGCCAGAGCCCAATGAGACCCATTGGCACAACCGCTGTATGGGATTCCTCAGTCAGCAGGCTGATGCCTGTCTGGAAAGGCTGTAACGCGCCGTCCTCGGTGCGTTTTCCTTCAGGGAATATCAGCACGTTGTAGCCGCGGTCCAGCGCCTCTCCCGCATGCGCAAAACTTTGCCGCAGGCCCGCGCCAGCGGGGAGTGGGAACACGTTGAACAGCGCAGTCACCGCCCATGCCTGCAACGGGGCCAGCCAGCGCAGCGGCCCCGCGCCCACGCCAGCGGCCGCTCGGCCTTGCCGCCATGCGGTCATCAATTCCGCGGACATGCCGACGGCCATGTGCCGCCGCACCCGGCGAGGCAGCGCGAAGAGCACCAGCGGAACATCCATGGCCGTGACGTGATTGCAGATATAAATGGACGGCTCGAGCGGCAATTTTTTTTCGTCACATTGAACGCGCGGATGCGCCAGCAGCGCCACGAATGGGCGCAGAAGACACTCGACAAAGAGCACGCGGACTGCCTGCACTGGAGCACTCCAAGGCCAGTGCGCATACTGGATCGGAGTCGATTTTGATATCTTCACTCCCACGCCGATTGATTCGACATTCCCTGCTCCACCCGTGGCCCTTTGCTCGGCCTGCGGTCCCAGGTGAGCTTCGCGCACCTGGGCCACCCGGCGCAAATCGCCCAGCGTGCGTGCGGCGACAATCGCTTCCTCGCTGATAG
>JAJZKY010000285.1 GCA_021803885.1 Planctomycetota bacterium | reverse complement strand
ATAGCAAACTTGATGCCGTTCCGACGGGAACATCTCCGAGTTCTTTGAGATTTTTCAGATATCCCCGGCTGCGGACAATATATTGAAATTCGCTCTTATCCACCACCGCCCCGCCGACTTCATTGTTGGAATCCTGAATCGCCCGGATAATCTGGCCAACGCCAAGACTGTAAGCGCGGAGTTGGTTGGGATTCAGCACCACCTGGTATTCTTCCACGAAACCGCCAATGCCCGCTACCTCGGATACGCCGGGCACCGCTTCCAACTGATAACGCACAAACCAGTCCTGCAGGGAGCGCAACTGCCCGAGATTGATATTGCTGGACACCAGAGGCCGGCCCGAGAGCGGCGATTTTCCTGGACGGTCAAAGGCCCGCACCAGTACCAGTTGTGCCCGGCGGGCAGCGGGCACTTGATGCCGATGGGCATACCAACGATTGCTTTTCGGATCGTGCCAGATTCCCCCGGGGTGATTTTTGCAATACCAGCCGGGATACAGCACGTACTGATAAGCCCAGCCGGCACCGGTGGCATCGGGCCCCAGTTGCGGAGTCACTCCGGCCGGTAATAACGCCTTGGCGTAGTCCAGATATGAGAGCACCTGGTCGCGTGCCCAGTAAAGATTAGTGCCATTCTTAAAGACCACGGTCACCAGTGAATATTCAAACATGCTCTGTCCGCGCACGGCGGTAACATCAGGCACGTGAATTAATTGTGTTTCCAGGGGATAGGTTATCTGCTTTTCCACAACTCCCGGGGATTGTCCGGGGTAATCCGTCAGGACGAGGACCTGCACATCGGAAAGATCCGGCACGGCATCAAGTTTGCTATGAAATGCCGCCCAGGCGGCCAAGGTAATGGCCATCACAAAGAGCAGCACCACCAGCAGGCGGTTGTTGACAGAAAAATCAATTATCTTTTTGATCATATCAAAATCCAATCTCGTGACAGGTCGGGCGTAAATGCCGGCCGCCATCACATCTTCATGCCCTTGGGCTTCGTGGTGGACGGTTGTGTTGCCGCCGGCGCGCTGCCGGGTATATCCCGATGAGGCTTGCGTTTCCTGGCGCTTAGGAACCGGGCAAAAATAACTTCGCACTTTCCGGCTGGCCCTTTTGGCCGCCAGCTTCGTTGTTCGCTCGTTCCAGACCCACTGCCGGGGTATGCGCCTCGCTCACGCCTCGCCAGCGGCCAAAATTTCTGCGCCCTAAAACACGAATTTATTTTTGCGCGGTCCCTAACCACTTTTTTGGGACAGGCCGGGATTGCCTATATGGTTACCGGATCCGTGGCATCGAGCATGCAGGGCGAGCCGCGAGCGACACACGACATCGACTTGGTTGTGAATATCACACCATCGGCAGTCGGAAGCCTGATGGTTGCATTCCCACCGCCGGATTTCTATCTCGACCAGGATGCGGTACGGACGGCCATTGAACAGCGAAGCATGTTCAACCTCATTGAGTTGCGGGAGGGGGATAAGGTTGATTTTTGGCTGCTTACCGACGAAATTTTCGACCAATCGAGGTTCTCCCGACGGCAAATGTGGGACATGGAGGGTGAGACTATTTGGGTAGCGCAAGCGGAGGATACCATACTGATGAAGCTCCGCTGGGCACAGATGTCCGGCGGCAGTGAAAAGCATTTTGTGGACACGCTGCGTGTTTATGAAGTGCAATTCCATCAATTGGATAAAAATTAGCTGCGTGAATGGGTGGACAAGCTGGGAATCATCTTTGGATTCGCCTGGAAAAGGAAGCGCAGATCGTTGTTTGAAAGTCCGGCTCGGCGGGGCAATTGAAAAAAAATGGGCCGACCTGCGGCGACGGTCCTCTGGGAATGGGGCACGTTATGGGCTATGTTCGACAACGCGAAACCGTATTTTGATCATTAGATTGACCGCCCCTTTCATACCGTCCGAACATCCGATAGATTCATAGTATTGCTGTAAGCGATTACGTACAGGAACAGTGCAGCATTACCGCAATTTTCCGTTGTATGGTCGCTTCGCTGCCGGGTACGCTTAGCACATCACATTCGCTGCCCAGAATAAACGGATGGTGGACAGATCGCATTTGTTGCTGTAGTTCACAGGTCAGATCGGCGACTTTTTCGGCCGGCATGGCATCATCGGAATAAAACAACTTGGTGGGTAAATTTCCATAAAGTACGGTATCGGCAGGCACCAAAGCCGCATCCTCCCAGAGCTTGCGAGAGGAACCCAAGCTCAGAACGGCGGGATTCAAGCTGCCAAAGCTTTTGACCATTGCATCGGTCAGTTCGCCGCAGCAGTGAAAAATAAGGTCGGCCCCGCGCTGCGCAAGCAAATCCGCGATATGGCGGTTGCCATTCATCACGTAGCGCTGCCATACATCGCTGCCACTCTCGATCTGGCGGGGTGAAAAATAGGCCAAATTGGCCGCCGGCTCGGCGATAAACACCGCCGCCGCGCCGGCATCTATCTGCGCCTGTGCATACCGGGTCACCATCAGCAGCGCCAACTCGTTCACCACGTCCAACATCCGGACATCCTCATCGTCCATAGCCGTGGTACCACTACCAGCCATAAACAACGGTGTGATCGGATCCGCCAGCAGCCTGGTCATCAGGCTGACCGGACCAATGCTCATGCCCATTGGAATGTACCTGGCCGCCCCTTGTTGAGCGATCACCTGGATCGCGTCGACATGCGCCTGCATCCGCGGCGGCAAGGGCCTGGCCAGATGCGATTGCAGGCGCGCCACCAGTCCGGCATCGGAACCGGCCTGGAAATGAAAGGTCCGGGCATCTTCGGTGATTCCGAGGAGGCTTAACAGGGCCGCCTTTTCCAGCATCAGGTCCATCACCGGAAAAGCCAGTGACGTGTGATATGTATCAGCAGCCTCCATGCACACTTCCGCCAACCGCCTGCCATTAAGCACAATGGCCTCGGGATCCGGATGCCGGCGCAGTACCAGATCGGTTCCCACAGGTATGCGCGCGCCCTTGGCCGCGATATCCATATATATCTGTCGATTCATTTAACAAACCTCCCGCCGACGCTGTAACCGCCAGATATCGCCTGCCAGTGCAATCATTCGATCCATCGCACTATTGCGTACGCTGATCGGGTCCAAGCAGAACCGGCAGTACACCACCGCTTGCGATAAACGATGGCGTTGGGGGGCGTATTTTCCGGACCGGCGGTGCCGCATTCCCAGACGGTGCTACGGAGGGCTGGCGGCAGGTTCCACCCTTGACGACCAAGTTCTAAGTGATATCGCCCTGTACGCCCCTGCTTCCTGCGGCGTTATTTTGTGCTGTCGAAGGGGAAAAATTCCCGGCTTCCGCGGCCGCAAATCCGGTGCGTCCGCTCCATCCTGTCGCCGCAATACCTGGTAATACTGGTTGCGCTGGGCGGGAATCCAGCCGGCGTCGCGGATCAAATGGCATATCTGCTCTTCGCCAAGGCAATACGTGGTGCCCGCACTGCTGACCACGTTTTCCTCCATCATCACCGATCCCATGTCATTAGCCCCGAAATACAGGGCCAACTGGCCGATCTTCGGACCCATGGTTACCCAACTGCTTTGCATGTTGGCGAAATTATCCAGATACAGTCGGGCCAGGGCCAACATCCGCAGATATTCGTGGGCGTCGGCCAGGCGCACGGTTCGGCCGTCGTCAAACTCAAAAGGCTTGCCGGAATCCGGCGTCCACTTGCGCTTGCGGTCCAGGGGCGTGTTGTCCGGCTGATATGTCCAATGGATAAACGCGGAGTAATGAGCCAGGGCATTGGCCAAGGCCCAGTCCTGCCGCTGTCTCAGCCGGGCCAGATGGTCCAGCCGATCTTCAATGGTTTCAATATGCCCGATCAGCATGGTGGCGCTGGTATGCATTCCCAGACGATGGGCCGCGCTCATCACATCCAGCCACTGTTCGCCGGAGCATTTTCCCGGCCCGATGCGACTACGGACGCGATCGGAAAATATCTCCCCTCCGCCGCCCGGCACGGTCGCCAAACCCCACTCCTTGAACTTCGCCAACAAATCCGGCACGGGCATATTGAAAAACCGAGAGAATTCCACAAACTCCGGCGGACTGAAGGCATGTATATGCACCGCGGGAAAATGCTGCCGAATACCCTGGAGTAAATCCTGGTAATAGCTCAGCGGCAACGCCGGATTCATCCCCCCTTGCATAAGAATCTGCGTGCCGCCCAGCGCGACGAGTTCCCGGATTTTCTGATAAATAGTTTCGCGATCCAAGGTATACGCATCGGCGGCACCAGGGTCGTTGCGCTTAAAGGCGCAAAACGTACAGCGGGCCGTACAGATATTGGTGTAGTTGATGTTGCGGTCAATGACATAGGTGCGGTAATCTTCCGGATGATGCCGCGATACCGCAGCAAACGCCCACCGCCCCAAATCCGGCAGAGCCGCGTGGTGATAAAGTTCCAGAAACTGACCATCGGTCATGCGCTGTTCGCCAGCGACAATGGCGTGAATATCAAATGATGGCCGGTAGCACATGGGACCATCCAGCGGAGGAATCAAGGATTGAACATCAAAAGCCATGAATTTTTCGTACCCTTTT
This sequence comes from Planctomycetota bacterium, assembly GCA_021803885.1. The sequence goes on along the minus strand of JAJZKY010000285.1, from coordinate 1,754 downwards.
TGTCAACTGCCATTATCTGCACCGCGCCACCATTGCAGTAATTATAATGACTAAGGGGCCGCGCACAAATAACTTCACACTTTCCGACTGGTTCTTTTGGCCGCGGGCGTCGTTGTTCGCTCCTTACAGACCCATTGGCAGGGTATGCGCGTCGCTCACGCCTCGCCGGCGGCCAAAATTTCTGCGCCGTAAAACACGAATTTATTTTTGCGCGGTTCCTACCTGGATCGCAGTGCCACGTTATTCATGGCTTCACCGGAACCAATCACCACGGCACCCATGCGATACGGAGCAAAGGCCTGGCAGGCCGTGGCTATTGGGAAAAGATTGTACTGTACCAGCCGGCGTTTTCCGTCGGCGACATGCCAGTCATAACGAATGAGGTTCATGCGGAATGTGGCACCGACTTTTGGTTGAGGTGCGAGCACCCGCAAAGGCCGGGGCAAATGGGCCAATGGAACTTTTACCACCAGCGTCCACACAGTCTGGCCGCGGAACGTGCCCTGGCCAGGCAGAACAGCTAATCCGGAAATTTTACAGGGAATCAAGCTGAATGGATAGGCAAAGTCTATTTTGCCGTTGGCACGCGGTTGGGGTGGAGCCGCGGCGCGATGCCAGCATTCATAAGTCCGGCCGTTGGGGGCCATGACCACTTCCAGAAAATTAGTGCCATTTTGAGCTTTGGATGTATCCAGCCACAGTTCTGCTGCATCGTGTCGCCACAGATCAGCGCGATTGGCGTGCGGCTGGTACCACAAGCCATCCCCACTGCAGATAAACGCGGCATAGAGTGCATCATGCCGCACCGCCGTGGCCACACGGGTAACCCCGTAAAGCCGGGAATGCCCCGGAGCCGGAGTAAGCTTTCGCCATGTCATGGCTTGCCAGACCGGGCTGGTGACGGGATTGACCATTAACTTAGCATGAAGCACCGGCGCATAAATAGTGGTAACGTAAACACCGTGGGCTTTGGGTGAAGCTGAACCGGTTGCCGCGGAACTGTCTTTACAGCCCGGCCAAATAGATACCAGCGAGATGGCCAAAGCCGCCACGCCCAATACCTTGAAAGTAGTTAAACCCGAAAACTTCAAAACCACACCTGTCGCTTCATGCTATCCATGCAACCACAACTACCATCCTGGAATTAAGCTCCTTCTTGCTTAGCAAGATTCCGGCTGCACACATCAATTATATCCAACCATGTTCGTCCCGGACCATCTATTATTGGGAACTCCAGTTGCTGCCTTCCAACAAACGTCTACCTTACTCCTTAACCATGAAATCATGCTACCTTATTTTAACGTTAGCGCACGTCAAAGCCAGCCGCTACCCAGCCTAAGACACCAGTCTATTAAGAGTTGCTAAAATCTCCTAATTAACCGTGGTAACCTGTTCCGGACTCATTTCACTGGAATGCCCTGGAAAGGCCCGGGAATGCGGATCAATAAAAGATTTTGCGAAATTTACCGCAGTAGCCGCTTCCCCGAATCCAGTGGCAATCAACTTGAGTTTACCATCAAAACTGGCCACATCGCCGGCGGCAAAAATCCCTTTCTGACTGGTCTGCATCTGCGTATTGACCATAATCGAATTACCTTTAATTTCGATGGGCCAGTTCTTAATGGCTCCCAGAGAGCTGATAAAGCCTACCTGTACCAAGATCGCATCCACAGGCAGCGTCTTTTCTTCTTTCGTCTGATTGTTGACGATAAGAGCGCCCGTCATCTTATTATCGGCACAAACCAGGACAATTA
>JAJZKY010000284.1 GCA_021803885.1 Planctomycetota bacterium | reverse complement strand
TTCGGGTTTGCGCGCCCAGCGTGAGCGTGCGGCTGCGCAGTGTCCACGCATATTCTGGCCGCGGCGCAACGATGCTGGCATCCGTCATGCACAGATTGTAGCGGCAAGGCTGCGCAAGCGGCATGGTGCCGTTCCAAACGGAGCAAACAGAGCCGAGATAATTTCCTCCAGAGAGTTTTTCGGATGCGCGGCGCGTGCTACACTCGCGGCGATGCCTCGCTGGTTGCTGTATGCCTTGCTGCTGCTGCCGATGGGAATTGTCCCTTCGCTTTCTGCTGCGCCGCGCGCGGCAACCCCGTCGCCACAACTGGCCCATCGCATTGAGGCGCTGCTGGCTGCGCCCGATTTGGCGCAGGCGCATTGGGGCATCTCCGTCACTACGCTGGATGGCCATGTGGTGTACGCGAAGAATGATGCGCAGTTGTTTGCGCCAGCCTCCAACGCCAAGCTGTGTACCACGGCGGCGGCGTGGGCGTTGCTGGGGCCGGATGCCAAGCCCGTGACGCGCGTGCTGGCACAGGGCGCAATCGATGCGCGGGGCAGATTGCACGGCGATCTGATCGTGCAAGGCAATGGCGATGCCACCCTTTCTGGACGCTCCTATCCCTACGCGCTGCACACCGAGCGCCCCGCTGCGCCGCTGGCCGCGCTCGAAGCCCTGGCCGATCAGGTGACGCAGCATGGAGTACGTGAAATTACCGGCAACATTCTTGGCGATGACACGGCCTTTTCTGATGAACGTTACGGATCGGGCTGGGTTTGGGACGATCTGCTGTGGGGCTATGGCGCTCCGGTCTCGGCGCTCACCATCAACGACAACGCCGTCTATCTGAATGTTTTTCCAGGCGCGCAGCCTGGCGCTCCAGTCATCGTGGTTTGGAATCCCGATTTTGCTGCGCAGTACTACACGCTGGGAAACTCCGCGCACACGGCGTTTCCGGGCACGCAGCCCGCGTTGGGTGTGGATCGGCAGCCGGGATCAAAAATTGTGCGCTTGTTTGGCACGCTGCCCGTGACCAGCGCGGGCAAGCACTTGGCGCTGGCCATCGACGACCCGGCGGAGTTTGTTGCAGTCGCATTGCGACAAATGCTGGAGGCGCGCGGCGTGCGCGTGGATGGACAGGCACTGGCGCGCCATCGCCTCTCCACCGACGCGGAGCATTTTTCTGCCGAGCAGCGCACACCCGTCACCCTGCCCACAGAGCTTCCTGCGCAAGTGCCGCTGCGCTCCGCGCCGGTGCCCCAGGGCGCTATGGTGCTGACCACGCACACCTCGGTTCCCTTGCGCGAAGAGATCACCGTCACCAACAAAGCCAGTCAAAATCTGCACGCAGAGTTGATGCTGCGCTTGCTGGGCCGTCAATATGGACTGGATGGATCCTTTGCGCAGGGAGCGCGTGTGGTGCGGCAGTTTTTGGTGAATGCAGGCGTGCCAGCGCAGGACTTTTTTTTCTATGACGGCTCCGGTATGTCCACACAAGATCGCATCACGCCGCGCGCTTTCACGCAGTTGTTGCGGTATGTGGCCGCGCAGCCCTGGGGCGCGCAGTTCCGCGCCACTCTGCCCGTGGGTGGTGTGGATGGTTCGCTGGCCGGACGCTTCTTTCGCACGCCGTTGCAGGGCCGCGTCTTTGCCAAGACGGGAACGCTGCGCGAAGTTTCTGCGCTGAGCGGCTATGTGCGCGCCCGCAGCGGCAAGCTGCTCGCTTTCTCGATTCTTTGCAATGATGAACGTCCCGATGCCAAAGCCGCCGATGGCTCCCCTCAAGCTGCACGCACGATCGATGCTATTGTGGCCGCGATCGCCGCAGCCAACTGAGCGGACCGGTGCAGCGCGAGGAGGATGGGGGCATTCTTCAAAATTTTTCTTGCCTTGCGGCCCGCGCGCGGCGCATGCTTAGGCTGCGCGATTTTTCGCCCGGAGTGTTGCCGTGTCTCAACCTAAGCCACAGAACTACGCCAACCACACGCGTTTCGATCCCGCCTTTCATTTCTTCATGATTCCCGTGCTGCTTATCAACTGGATCGCCACACTGGCGCACTTTGCGCACCATCCCAATTTATGGAGTGGCTGGCTGGCACTACTGGCCTTTGTTTTTATTCTGATACTTGGCACTGCGCGTCGCTATTCCCTGAAGGTGCAGGATCGCGTAATTCGCCTTGAAGAGCGGCTGCGTCTGAGCACATTGTTGCAAGAGCCGTTGCGTGCCCGCATCGGGGAGTTGAGCGAGAGCCAGCTTGTCGGTCTGCGCTTTGCCCCGGATGCGGAAATTCCAGCGCTGGTGGCGCGCACGCTGCAAGAGAAGTTGACGCAGAAGCAGATCAAGCAGGCCATTCAGAACTGGCGCGCCGATTACTTCCGCGTCTAGCTGCGCGCAGCTTATAGTGGAGGCAGGAGAGCCGGAGCTTTGCAGATTCGCGCGGGTCAAAAAAAACTAGACAGGCAGTTTGCGTCGGGAAGGGCGACAGCATGGCTCGGCGCAAGAGCTCGACTGGGTGCAGTAGCGTGTGTGCTGGTGCTGATCGCCGCAGGCTGTCGCCATTTGCCGCCTTCCAAGCCGCTCGACCAACTGACGCCCGTGGAGCGGCAGGGCCACGGGATCTTCCAGGCCAACTGCGCTCGCTGCCACAACGCCAACTCCACACGCGCGCTGCATGGGCCGGGCCTGCAGGCGCTTTACAAGCAGCCCTATTTGCCCAGCGGCGCACCGGCCAATGATGATCGCGTTCGTTCTGTCATCGAACATGGCCGCAACATGATGCCCGCCTTCGGCAACGATTTGAACGAAGAGCAGATGCAGGCGCTGCTGGCCTACTTGCATACTTTATGAGCCAACAAGACACGAACCATTCGCAAAACCTTGGCACGCACGCCGCTGAGGAAACAGAGTCCACAGAGTCGACTGCAACGGATACGCCAGCCCAACCCACTGCGCTGCCCGGCGTGGCCGCCATCGCGCTCTGGCTGCTGGTGGAGTCGTTAATCGGTGTGGCGGGAGTCTTCAAGGGGCAATTTCCCGGCCACTCCACGCGGTTGTCCGTGCTGGCCATTGCCACGCTGCTGGCCTTGGCGGGCCTGGGCCTGCTGCGCCTGCGCCGCTGGGGATGGGCGCTGGCCCTGGCGGCGGCCTTCTTGTCGAGCACCTTCGGTGTCTACAGCATCCTGCGTTACCACATGTCGCAATACTGGGTGCTGACGCTGGTGAATTTTGTCTTTTTCTTTTATCTAATCCGCCCGCAGATTTTGCGACGGTTGCGATAGCCGTTTCCTCAGTCAAACCTGTACGCACGCCCACGTTGGAGGAGCACAATGGAACGCGAGCCGACCGAGTTCAACGCGCGCATTCAGGCGCACCGCTCATTTTTCGCTCAGTTGGTGACGGCCAGTGCGGGCATTGCGCCCGGCAGTGCGCTGGAGGCAGCGCTGGCATCCACGCCGCGCGAACAATTCGTTGGCCCCTTGCCGTGGAAGGTCTACACCCCGGTGGGCTACATCGAAATTCCTTCAGACGATCCTGCGTTTTTATATCAGGACATTGTGGTTTCCCTGGGGCGGGACGAGCCACTGAACAATGGCCAACCCATTCTGCATGCCTTTTGCCTGGCCGCGCTCGCCCCGCAAGCGGGAGACCGCATCGTACACATCGGCGCGGGCAGCGGCTACTACACCACGGTGCTGGCTAAGCTGGCTGGAGCAGCGGGCACAGTCGATGCGTATGAGATCGATTTGGACTTGGCGCAGCGCGCGCAGAAAAATCTGTCCAGCTTTGCTTCCGTAACCGTGCATGCCCGCTCGGGCGCGGAGGGTCCCTTGCCGGCCTGCGACAAAATCTACGTGAACGCGGGCGCAAACGCTCCACTGGCTTTGTGGTTGGATGCGCTGCGGCCTAAGGGGCGGCTGCTGTTTCCGCTGGCTCCTGCGGACGGCGTGGGTGCGCTGCTTCTGGTCACCAAGCAGGAAAGCGGAGCGTACTCGGCAGAATTTTTGGTGCAGGCGCGGTTTGTTCCCTGCATGGGAGCGCAAGACGAGTCCACGGCAGCGCGGCTGACAGAGGCCTTCCGCCGTGGCACGTGGACCCAAGTGAAGTCGCTCCATCGCAATGACGCACCGGATGAGCATTGCTGGTTCCACGGCCAAGGTTGGTGGCTCTCCACGCGGTGAGTTCTGCGCGCGTCGAGGAACGGCCACGCGCAAAATCCAATGACTATCTTCCTGCGATGGAAAATTGCAGCCTGCCACGCTGTCCTGCGCTGAGGACAGTTTCCAAGCGCAAATCGGCCAACGTGGGGATGCACCAGTCGGCAGCGGTAAGGGTTTCGGGCGCGTGCGTGGTCAGCAGGGCCAGAACGGAGCAGCCTGCAGCCTTGCCCGCGGCCACACCTGCGGGAGCGTCTTCAATCACGAGGCAATCCTGCGGGGCCAAGCCGAGCAGTTCCGCGCCACGTTGATACGGCTCTGGGTGCGGCTTTCCGTTGGCGACCATTTCCGAAGTGATAAAGCGTGCAGGCGGCGTGATGCCGGCGCAGGCCAGGCGACTCTCTGCCAGCCGGGCGGTGGCGCTGGTGACGATCGTCCACGCATCGGCGGGCAGCGAGCGTAGCAAGTCCAGAACGCCCGGCAGCAAGATCAGACCTTCGGTGTCCTCGACTTCGAGTTGCTCAATGACACGCAATTCCTTGGCTGCATCCACGTGCGGCAGCAACATTTGAATGGTCTCCATGGCGCGTCGTCCATGTGCGACTTGGATGGTGCGCTGTGGATCGATGCCGTGCAGCTCGGCGAACTTACTCCAGCTTCGTTCAACCGAGCCGAGGGAACTCATCAATACGCCATCCATATCGAAGAGCAGGCCGCTCACTTCTACGCGTACATTTTGCAGAACCGTCAATGATTTTCTCCAAAAGAAAGTGCGAACTCTCGTGCAGCGTGCAGCAAGGCCTGTACCGACTCCGGCGCACAGGATTCGCAGTATAGACGCAGCAACGGCTCCGTGCCAGAAGCACGAAAGAGCAGCCAGGTCTGCGCGGCATTGGGCAGCTTGGCCGCCGCAGGGTTGTTGAGAAACAGCAGCACGCCGTCCTTGGTTTCGACGCGCTCGACGGCCATGGACGCAAATTCGCGGATGTCTGCGCGCAGATGCGCCATCACCGCTTGTTTGGTGGCCTCGGGCAGATGCAGGTCAATGCGATCGTAAAAGTGCGCGCCATATTCACGTTGCAAATCGGTCACGAGTTCGCCGAGCGTTTTGCGCTCGTCGGCCATGACGTTGGCCAGGAGCAGCGCATTCAGCAGGCCGTCGCGCTCTGGCAGATGGCGCGCGATGCCGATGCCGCCCGACTCCTCCCCGCCGATGAGAATGTTGCCGCCGAGCATGAGATCGCAGATGTATTTGAAGCCGACGCCCACCTGATGCAGCGTGCGTCCGTGTTGAGCGCAGATGCGGTCGGCCATGCGCGTTACGTTGAGCGAGCGCACGACGTCGCCCGGCCATTGCTTGCGCTGGAGCAGCCAACGTAGCAGGATGCAGAAAATTTTGTGCGAATCGACGTAATGGCCATGTTCATCGACGGCACCAATGCGGTCGGCGTCGCCATCGGTGATCCATCCGGCAGCGCAGCGCTCTGCCACCACGGCTTGTTGTGCAGCGTGTGTATGCGGAGGGATGGGTTCCGGGTGCAGACCGCCGAAGAGCGGGTCTGGCTCACTGTGGATTTGCGCGAAGGCAATGCCCGCTTGGGTGAAGATGCCCGCCAAGATGCCCGCGCCCGCGCCGTGCAAGCTATCGATTAAAAAGCGGTGCCCGCTTTGCGCAATGGCGCCGACGTCTGCGAAGCGCGTGATGGCTTCCACGTAGGGCGGACAAAAATCCACCATTGTGATGGATGCTGGCGTGCTGGAGGCAGGCAGTGGACGCCGCAAGCGGGATTCAATCGCAGCGATGATCTTGGGACTGCCGGAGCCGCCATAGCTTGCCTTGTACTTGACGCCATTCCATTGGCTGGGATTGTGGCTGGAGGTGATCATGACGCCGCCCGCCGCACCGCGCGCGCGCACGGCGTACGACAGAGCGGGCGTCGGTGTGATGCGATCGGCCAAGTACACGGCAATGCCTGCGCTGGCGACCACCTCTGCCACAGCGCGCGCAAAACGCGCGGAAGCAAAGCGTGTGTCGTAGCCAATGCAAAGGCCGTGTTGCGGCTCTTCGCAATCCAAAATGTAATGGGCAATGGCTGCTGCCACCGTGCGCACGTTGGCGAAGGTGAAGCCGTCAGCAATGACGGCGCGCCAGCCATCGGTTCCAAATTGGATGGGAGACTCCTGCGTGTTCGTATCGTTGATCA
>JAJZKY010000283.1 GCA_021803885.1 Planctomycetota bacterium | reverse complement strand
GTCAAGCCGGGCTGAACCAGACCGAGACCGCGAAGAAACTTCGGGTGGACAAATCGACGATTTCGCGGGAGATTCGCCGCAACCGTGGCCAACGGGGCTACCGGGCCCAGCAGGCGCAAAAGCGCTGTCTGGCCCGCCGGGCCGAGAGTCATGGATCCCGGATCGGGGTTTCAGACTGGCAACGGGTGGAGACCCTGATCCGGCAGGAGTGGAGCCCGGCAGAAATCCGGGAGCGGCTGGCCCGGGAAGGCCAGCGGCCGATCAGCCACGAGTGGATCTATCAGTATCTCAAGCGGGACCGGCAAGACCGGGGGGACCCTGTACCGGTCGCTACGCTGTCAGCGACAACGACGCAAGCGCCATGGCCGGCCGGAGCGGCGGGGACACCTGAAAAACAGGGTCAGCATCGAGGCCCGCCCGGCCCTCGTGGAACGTCGTTGCCGGATCGGGGACGGGGAAGGCGATACCCTGATCGGGCCTCGGCACCAGGGGGCCCTCGTCTCCCACGTGGAACGCCGTTCGGGCTATACCCTGCTCGCGGCCCTGCCACGACGGACCGTCCCCGCCTTCCGGGAGGCGACCGTGAACCTCCTCGGTCCGTTCCGGGACCGGGCGCATACGCTCACACTGGACAATGGCACGGAGGGAGCGGAACACGAACGGATCGCCCAGTCCCTGGACGCCGCTGTCTACTTTGCCCATCCCTACCATTCCTGGGAGCGGGGCACGAACGAAAAGACCCATGGGCTGATCCGCCAGGACTTCCCCAAGCACCGGGACCTAAGCACCGTCACCCGCAAGGAACGGGATCACGCCACCGAGCGCCTCAATCACCGCCCCCGAAAGCGACTGGGCTTCCGAACCCCCTATGAGGTATTCTTCCACACCAGAACCTCACTCACAGTTGCACTTCCAACTTGAACCCGCGCAGTATATTGAGCACGAATCTGACGTTCCATAATGACCTCCAAACGGTTGGTTTAATCTACCCCGTTAGAGGTCCGTCAACGAGGGACCACTTCAATGGCCCTTCCACAGGACATGGGGTTGATCCAACCTCCCTCATACCATGACCTCTGAATTTGCACACAAGTCCGTACACTACCTAACATTATTTCGCTCTGTCCTACGACCCTGCATTAATCGCGTGCCGGTCCATAGGGTGTTGAGGTTGGCTAGTTATGCATGTCTGCCCACCAGCGTGAAGACCCACTCACTACATTCAACCGCCAAACCGGGCCACCAAACTGGAGAGGGTGATGTTCTCGGCGATCTCATCGTGAGGAATCAGCACGTAGCGCCACGGCTTTCCATCGTAGGTCGCCGCATAGTCTGAGGCATTCGCGCACCATCTGACGGCGGAGTCCTTCTTCGCCAGAACGATGGGATCGTCCAGCTCTTTGCGCATTTTAGGTTCGAGCATGTAAATTGCGTCGTTGGTTTCCGCAATAAAGTCCGGCTGGTATTCCGGGTGATCCGCGCCCTGCCGGTAAAAGATCTGGAACTGGCCCTTGGTGGGCTTGAACCACTTAATGGCGTCGCGCTCCAGTATCACCGCCAACTTCCGTTCCGAATCGGAATCGAATTTCTGAACCGGATAGAGGCAACGCTTGAAGCCTCCGAACAGGTATTTTGCCATGTTGCTCCTGTCCGCCGGTGCGACCCGGTAATCCACTGGCGGCTCTTCGGCGGAGTAAGTATAAGCACTCGGCTTCAGTTCCGTGAAACCCTTGCTCACCTTCATCTCGTAGTCCACCGCGTCTTCCCAGTAGTGCTCCTGCATCTGGGCGTGGATGAAGCGCGCAATGTCACGCTGGTAGCAGCGCAGCACTTTGCGCGTATCGTCCTCGGAAAGGTAGGCCTGGAAATGTTGCACGGTCTGTGCCGCCAGGTCGTAGAGCAGGTCGGCATGGTCGTCATAAGAAACGTCGTCAAAGTCAACCAGGCCGCTCACCACGTAATCCTCCAGCCGTGGCTCATCATGGCTGCCACGGCCGAGCGTGACCACCTCAAGCTCGTGGGTTCGCAGATGTTGAATCCATAACTCATCTGAGACGGCCGGATACTTCAGGGTACCGAGATTTAACGTGAAAGGCTTGAAACCCGACTTTACCTCACCTTTCGGAACTACCAGAATGCGCGGGATGTTAATGGTTTGTTGTGTAACTAAGTCTGACGTCTTCGCCACCACGGACGCGATATTTGGCTTCTCGCCAACACCTTCCAACTCCAACTGTGCCGGCTGATACTGCTCCTCGACCGCCCTGACGATGGCGGCTTGGATTTCCGGCTTCTTCAAGTGTGCAATTGTAGGCAACGTTTGCGGCTGGTTCTCCAGTTTACGGATGACTTCGTAGGTGATTTGCGCCACCTTCTGCTCTTCCGGGTTGGTGAAGGTTGGGGTCTCGTCCTGCCCGGCTACCGTCGTGCTGCTCGTCACCTGCGTGGGTTTGAGCCCCAGCTTGGTTGCGAGTTGCGATTGCGACACCACCGTGACCGTCTTCTGTCCGAGCTGGTCGGTATTCAGCACCACCGCCTGCAAACGGATGGCGGAATCCGGCTTGTTGGCCTCGTCGATGATCTCCTGGAACTTGTCGTGGGCAACAATGTTCAGCCGGTCCACGGCGGTCACGCCCGTGCGCTTGCCGTAGGGCAGGCGCAGGCCGCGACCGATGGACTGTTCGATGAGTATACGCGCGTTCGCCGCACGTAGCGGCACGATAGTGTAGAGGTTGGTCACATCCCAGCCTTCCTTGAGCATGTTGACGTGAATGACGATCTCCGTGGGCTCGGAGGTCAGCTCAACCTTGAGCAGACGCGTGATCATTTCCTCTTCTTCGGTGCCGGTCTTGCTGGAGTCCACCTGGATGACTTTATCTTTGTAACGCCCGTCGAAGAAATCGTCCGACTGAATCCTCTTCAACAAGTGCCCGGCGTGGGTTGTGTCGCGGGCAATTACCAGCAGGAAGGGCTTGACGATCGGGTTGTCGCTCTCACGGGCGTAGGTCTCCAGCTCTACCTTCACGCTCTCGTGCAAGCGTACGCCGTCTTCGAGCTTCAGCCGCTCAATCTCGTCTGCTGACATTCCGGCCGGGTTGAAGTTCTTGCGGGTGACCACCGCCGGTTCCTTGACGAAGCCATCGGCCATTGCCCTACCCAGCGGATAATCGTAAATCACGTTCTTGAACGGAATCCCGCCCTTGTTCGACTCGATAAAAGGTGTCGCTGTCAGCTCCAGACCCAGGATCGGCTTCAGCTCGTTGATGGCCCTCACACCCGCGCTCGCCCGGTAACGGTGCGACTCGTCCATCAGCAGCACTAGATCCGGCAATCCGGCCAGATAGTCGAAGTAGCTCTCGCCAATGTACTCCGACAGGCGTTTGATGCGGGGCGATTTGCCGCCGCGCACCTCGGAGTTGATTTTTGAGATATTAAAAATGTTCACTTTGCAGCGGATCAGCGCATCGAACAGTGAACCCGCCTTGGCCTCATAGGTGTCACCCGTAATGATATCCGGTGCGTCCGTGGCAAACTCCGCAATCCCCTTGAATACATACTTTGGCGTATTGGGCGTGAAGTCGGCAATCAGCTTGTTGTAGATGGTCAGGTTTGGCGCCAACACGAAGAAGTCGTTGATGCCGTGCGCCAGGTGCAGATAGCTGATAAAGGCGCCCATCAGCCGCGTCTTGCCCACGCCGGTTGCGAGCGCAAAACACAGCGAAGGGAACTCGCGTTCAAAGTCCGTGACCGATGGAAACTCGCTGCGTATAGCCTCCAGTACAGCAGCAGTATCCACCTCCTTCCCCGGCGGAACGATCTCCGTAATGCGATCCAGTATCTCCAGCGAGCGGCGCTGCGGCGGACGCAGGCTCAAACGGCCGGCGATGGCGTTGACGTGGCGATTCATTGCGCCACCTCCACTTCAAAAAGACCCTGTTGGCCAGGCTTGGGTGGAGCCTTCGGCAGGTTTTCCACTTGCAGCGAATAATCGTCATGCCCCCACTCACAGCGCGAGAGCACCTGCTTGGGAATCTTCTTCACCGTCAGGTTAGGGTAGCGGTCGGTCTTGGCGCGGAAGGCGGTGCAGAGCACCAGTAGCGTGCGGTGCGGCCCCACTTCGTCGCTCAACTGCTGCAACTGCTCGTGGGTAAGGCTGGCGGTGGTCACATAGATGTAATCGCGCTCGGTGGACTGGCCGTGCTGCCAGTACACCGAATCCGAAGGCGCGTAGGTGAAGCCCTCCAGTTTGCACAGCGCCTCGGCCAGCATAGCGGCGTTGTAGTCGTGATTGATGACCCAGTTGCCCCACTTGTCCTTTTCCAGCAGCGATGGCGCGAGGCGGTAGTAGCGAAAGCCGCCACCGCCTTTCCAATCGACGCTCTTCGTGATGCCACCGGGGTCTTCGCCGACGATTACCTTCTTCAAGCGGGGGATGATGTGGGTGTGGCAATGCTCGCCCAGCTCCACCATAATCCAGCGTCGGCCCATCTTGTGCGCAACCGCTCCTGTTGTGCCTGAGCCCGCGAAAGAATCGAGCACCCATTCACCCGGGCTTGTTACAGCGCCAATGAGAGTTAACAGCAACTTCTCAGGCTTCGGATAGTCGAAGGCGTTACGGCCAAATAGCGCCTCACTCTCAGCGTTAGAGTCTTCGTAGGTGGACATTTGGTAATGCGCACTGGAAAGAAGGTTCTTGATCTTCTTCTCTTCGCCGCCAGCTTTGATATGGTTTGGCCGGAATGGAATCTTGCTAATTACTAACGTATCGCCCTTTCCGACAATTTCATCGAGTTTCCTCTGCGAATAGCGCCACTCGCCTTCTAAGCGAAAAGCATTCTTGTTACGCCCATCTTCAACGACCAACCGATCGAGGAGCTTTGTAATGATGTTACCCTCCGACATATCCCGCGGTTCATAGACTCCGTCTGCGCAGCGGAACTGCACGCAGCCCGGCTGGAAACACAAGGTTTGTACTCCGTTACCGGCGTTGTTGAGCGGATATTTCTTGCCCTCCGTCGTTAACCCTCCTATGAAGGGGGGCGAACTACTGCGGTCCGGGGAGTAGGCGAGGATGTATTCCGTGACTATACCCATGTTCGCGTTCAAGAAGGAGGGCTTCTTCTTTTTTTCCCAGATGAACTGCCCACAGTAGTTCTTCCTCCCAAAGATTTCGTCCATGAGTACCTTGAGGTACGCTTGCTCGTTGTCGTCGATATGAACAAAGATGACTCCATCTTTGCGCAGCAGCCTTCGGAGAAGCTCCAAACGGTCTCGCATCATGCTAAGCCATATCGAGTGTTCTAGACCGTCATCATAGTGTTCATACGCGCTCCCTGTGTTGTAAGGAGGATCGATGTAAATGCACTTTATCCTGCCCGTAAATTCCTGTTCGAGTGCCCTCAGTGCCAAAAGATTGTCACCAAAGAGGAGGCGGTTATCGAACAGATCGCGTTCTGTGACGCGATGTTTGGCATGGAACGACTTCTCGTGATCTTCAATCAGGACGCGCGGCTCCACTTGCGACCGGTTGTCCTTTCCCAGCCAATTGAGCCCCAGCTTGGTATTTAGCCGATTCATGATTCGTTCTATCCTCCAACAATGCCCCAGTGGCGACTGTCGCTCCGGGCCGGGTGGTCGCACTGCATCAAGAGCGCTTGGTAATCCTGAGGAAATACGGCACGTGCAACGATGTCGAACTCGTACACTGCTTTGAGACGTTTGTTGCGACTGCGACGTCGGTGAAAGAGCAAGACACACGGTCGATCACCGTAATCCAACTCCTTAATGACCAGGGTGAATTCAACTTCGAAGTGCAACATCGCTGACGGGCCGAGTGGGCGAGCTGCGGTAGGATCGTGGCTTTTCCGACTAGCCAGTCGAAGGGAGACCGTTGAAGCACTACACGCCGTTCACCTAGGAGCCACGATACCAGATTGACGCCTACCGTAAAGCCGGGCTGAACCAGACCGAGACGGCGGAGAAACTTCGGGTGGACAAATCGACGATTTCGCGGGAGATTCGCCGCAACCGTGGGCGACCGAGCCCAGCCGGCGCAAAAGCGCTGTCTGGCCCGCCGGGCCGAGAGCCATGGATCCCGGATCGGGGTTTCGGACTGGCAACGGGTGGAGACCCTGATCCGGCAGGAGTGGAGCCCGGAGCAAATCCGGGAGCGGCTGGCCCGGGAAGGCCAGCGGCCGATCAGCCACAAGTGGATCTATCAGTATCTCAAGCGGGACCGGCAAGACCGGGGGGACCCTGTACCGGTCGTTGCGCTGTCAGCGACAACGGCACAAGCGCTATGGCCGGCCGGAGCGGCGGGGACACCTGAAAAATAGGGTCAGCATCGATGCTC
>JAJZKY010000282.1 GCA_021803885.1 Planctomycetota bacterium | reverse complement strand
CACGCACAAAAGAAAGCTTTTCCAAATCTCTTCAAAGTCTCTATAGTCTCTCCAGTGCCCATCTGCGCCCTGTCTTCTCCCAAAAAATCGAGCTAAATTCGAGCTAAATCGGCATCGAATGCGACTCAGAACCCCAGCTTGTGTTTCGCGTAGTCGGTCAGGATGGCCTGAATCGTCCCTCGAAGCATGGTCCCCGCTGCTGGGGCGACCTTGGCGTACACCCTCTTGAACCTCCCGATAGCGATTTCCGTCTTAGGTGTGTCGCGCGTCAGGTCAAGAATGGAATTCTTCAACGTCAGCTTGTCCTCAGCGCTCAGGTCGAGTTCATCGGTGTACTCATTCGCCAGTTGCAGCGTGGTGATCGTCCAGGGGAATGCCTGACCGTACTGGGTGCAGTAGTTCGGAACGTGATGTACCTTGCTGTCATCGTACGCGATGAACTCCTTGCACGACGGGCATTGGCTCATTCCCTTGGTCCCACACTCGGCACAGAACGTTGGTACTTTAGCTGGTTCCTCAAACATTCCACGTGGTGGGAAGAGATTATGGGTCAACGAGTCATTCAATCCACCTGTCTCGGGGTCGATGAAGGCAAGTCTGTGTCTGTTCTGGCAGTACATTGCGTATAGCATGACTGATGCCACCATGATATCCGGACATATTGAGGCAGCCCGAACAGAGGCAGACTGACCGCCTGCTGCTCTACACTGTGGGCGGGGGATTCATGGACACAATAAACATGGTGACGCGGCGGGAGTACAGCAAGGGTGACCAGCGGCTGGCTCTCATTGTGCGCGTGGTATCTGGCTCAGACATTCACGGCGCGCTGCTCCGGTACGAAACGTGGGTGAACAACAAAGAAGATGAGAGTGCGTGTGTTGAATCCGGCGATGTGAACTCCTTGTCATTGAAGTTCTACAGTAAGCTGCTTGACCTGTATGGCGAAGGTTGGAAGCGGGAGAACGTGAACGATTGCGAAGCCAAGCAACACGCAAAGTTCTTCGACCCCGCAATGCTGTGAACGCGCCCCTACACACCAATAGTTCCGGCAACCCGCCTAGTTCGCACCGATTCTGGCGGCGACCATCTTCCACTGACCGCCGTCGTAGAACAACAGCCCGAATGCGTGCATTGCGGTTCCGCTGGCAATCGGAGACGTTCCCGACATAAGCGTCTTCGACTGCTGGTAGACCGTCACACTGGTTGCGCCGGTCAGCGTGGTGAAGGCGCACTGGGAGGGCAGCGTCAGCGTAAAGCTCGAGGGTGATCCGCTGCTGATCGAGACACTTGCGGTTCCGGTCAGGCCCTGCGGCTCCAGCGCAACCTTGTCCGCAGTGATTGTGCCGCCCATCATGCCGCCACCCATCATGCCGCCGCCGGTGCCGCCGCTCATCATGCCGCTGGAACTGATGGGCATCACGCTCTGGCCGGCATAGATGTGGCTCCCATCAAAGACCGGAGTAAACGGAAGACTGGACATATCTATCCCGTCATCATCGATCTCGTAGGTGGTGCTTCCACTCAGGTCGATGGTGGCTCCGGCGGCGAAGTATGACGACATCATGCCTGAGCCAGCTCCATTTTGCATGACCATGGTGAGCGAGGTTGGCGGTTGTCCGGTAAGGGCGGTAATGATGCCCCCGCCCATTACGCCTCCCGATCCCATCATCGACTGCACCCTGGTGGCCATCAGCGAACCATCAGACTGGAGAA
This sequence comes from Planctomycetota bacterium, assembly GCA_021803885.1. The sequence continues at coordinate 4,639 of JAJZKY010000282.1, read as the reverse complement.
TGGCATCCACGATCACACCCATACCGGTGGCCATGGACCCCATCGAGGTGCCGTCAAAGGCTGTGGTTGAGTTCATTGCAAAGGTGAAGTTCTGCGCCGCCTGCATGGACGACATAGTGAACGAGCTGCCCGAGACGCTGGAGACCGACCCCATCATCTGCTCAATGCCGCCGTCCTCAAAGTCCATCGGATTGCTCGAGCCCTGCGTTCCCGAGGTCACGTGAAAGACCGGGTTCATGCTGAGGCTGCCATTTGAACCCATGGTGACGGAACTGCCGAGGTCGAGATCAAAGCCCATCGCCATCGGTGTTGATCCCACCGTGATCGGGCTGCTGAAGTTGATGGTTCCTGTCACGGGGCCCTGGATGGTGGCCTGCACCGGCGCTTTGGTCGTTGGATCCAAATACATGACCGTCGCCGAGCCAATGGTGACCGATGCCCCGGTATACGTTCCCTGCGGCGCATTGATCATCGCCAGGGGCTGCATCGTGCCCATCAGGTGCATCATCTCCATGGGCATGGAGGTTGAAATGACCGCGGTCGACCCGTTGCTTCCGGTCAGCGACATAGAAGTGATGTTCATGGAAAAGGCCAGCATCCAGTCGGCGGGCGAGTCGCCCATATTGACCTGAACGGCAGTCTTCGCTGTTGGAGTGGGATTCGTTCCCGTGCCGGAGGTGGGGGTGCTCCCGCTTCCGCTACACGCCGTCAGCAGGGATGTGAGAAACAGCATGAGGCAAGCAATCACCGCGGCTGGTACGCGCGTATACGAGGGGCTCTGTTGACGAGAGCGGGACTGTGGGGGATTCATTTTCGTTCTCCTGAGGAAGAAAATTGCACGGAGTTGCGGAACACTCTCTCTAGGACCCATCAGCTACACTCTGCCATGCCTGCTTGTGTGTTCAGAAGACCACGCCGGTTTTGTCGGAGTATGTGACTTATATCACTTCATTGGGGCAAATTCGCACGCCGCGGGCGCCGGTTGGGTCGAGAATGGAATCCATAATGATTTCCTTCTTGCCGTCGCCGTTCAGGTCAGTGATGGATTTCTTGAGGCCTGACCAACCAGGAAGCACCTGGGAATGATGCTGCCAGTAGACTTGCACGAATGGAGCGTTCGGCCCGTAGCTAAACTCCCCCACAAGCTCGCACCGGCCGTTGCCAGCAAGATCGACCCACTTGAACTCCAGAATATCGCTGGGTTTCAAGGATAAGGGATCGCTCTCTGCCACACCGTCGTATTGATCCAGGAAGGCAGCTAAAGACGCTTTATCCGATAGGCTGCGGCTGGCAACGCTGCAGCTTTCCAGGGCGATCTTGCCGATTCCCTTGATTTGGCCGAAGGCGGGGCAGGCGTACCACAAGCCCAGGAATATCGCCGTGAGCGTAATTTTCTTCATCATGCAGGCTCCTGAACGAGTTGATTGCACTGCCCCGGTGGCTGTTCACCAGTTGCTTTCAAGCCGGCGGTGCAATGCTTCACCCCAGGCTTTCCAGGCGGCGTTGGCTTCTGCCTGATGGCCGGGAATGTCGTGGAAGACGCACCAGGCATTGTAGATTTTGTTGGGGTCGTCGCTCTGCGCCCATTGCCGGGCTTCGGCGAGGCCCGCGGTGGGATCAATGCCGAGCACACGCAGGATTTTGTCGCGCTGCATCACCAGGGTCTCTTCATATGCAGACGGCGGCATGCCGGCAAGCCTTTTGTCGAGCTGGGGAAGAACTTTGGTTTGGTAGTACTCGGGGAAGTCCTTGCTTGCCGGGACGTATTTTTCGCCCTGAAGGCGATAGATCTGGGGCCAGACAGGGCTTGGATTGGCGCCGCGGGCACCGGAGGGGTCGAGATAGGAATCCATGATGATTTCCTTCTTGCCGTCGCCGTTCAGGTCGAGGATTCCGGCTTAAGGTTTATGCCGCCGGGAAGCGATTGAGAGTGAAAGTCTCCTTTTGAGTTCTGCCAGAATATTCCTAGCGATGTGAAATTTGGCCCGCCGTTCAATGTGAGTACAAGCTCGCATTTTCCGTCACCTGCAAGGTCAATCCATTTGAACTGCTGGATGTTGTTGGGCAAAAGCGCGGCTGGCGTTCCCACTGAGCCCCCGATCGTATCCAGGAATTTGGCCACCTCCGCCTTGGTTGATTTGTTGAGGGCCGTCGCGTTGGAGCCGGTCCAGGGAGTCTTGGCGATTCGCGCGGCGAGGGCGGGACAACTCAAGCATGCTGCAAGGGTCATAGTTGCAATAGGGACGAGCTTCATTGTCATCTCCTTCAGGGAATCTGGGTGATGTCATTTCTGACTTGGTTCACATATTTGATTCCGTTGGGTTGATTTGCGCTGTTGATCGCCCAGGTCCATGTTCCTCCTTGGCATATCAGGTTGCCCTTTTTGTCCGTGACGACGATTCCTGGTGAGGGGCACTGCGGCGCATAATGGAGGCTATTTACCGCGCAAGCTACCGAACCGTTGCAACTGTTGAGAACCCCCCGTACAGGACGAGTGCGTTATTTTCTCGATCATAGCCCGTAAGGCTGCTGAAGTAGCTTCCGTTCCCGTTGATGTGAGCGGGGAGTGACACCTTCAATTTGCTATTTTGATACCCGTTGATGAGATATCCCTCGAATTGAACAGCGGTTTGAACTTTATCGCTGCTGCTACCGCCGCTGAAGAGATTCACAGCATATTGTGTATTTGCGGTCCAATCCCAGGCGTTGGAGTCTGTCGTGGGGACCTGCATCAGACCTATATATTCGCCTTCGGGCGTTTGTGAAGTGGGGGTATTTTCATATGGCCAGTACGCGTCCTTGATGCCAAAATTCGCATCGAGGCTGAAGAGGTCGGCGTTAACGGGAGGCGGCAGGAATTGGTAATATGAGCTTTCCTTCACAGCTACCCCGGCAAGCAGATTCGGTGTTGCGGTCCCGTCGTCGAGATATTGGATGTAGGAGGCGCTTGCCGGGTACAACTGGTCAAGCCGAGTAGTGATGCTTGATGGGGGGATTGAATATGCGGTGGACGCTGGTTGCGGGCCGATGATGTAGGAGGTGACGCAATCTTGCACGGTGCTGCCGTCGGGAGCGGTGGTCTGGGCTTCGGTGGTCATTTGTCCGCCCATCTTCGGGAAACCGCTATACGTGTAGGAGGTTCCCTGGAAGGTGAGTGTTGCCGGATCGGTTGCTGGATTTGGAAAGCCGCCGCTGGATTGGTAATGCAGATTGACGGTCCAACTGATCGGCTGTCCTGTTAAGGTGCCGGCGGTGAATGTCAAAGGGCCTGTCGCGTTGTGGTTGCCCTGGGAGAGTGGAATGAGTTCATTCTGAGCGGGTTGGGTGACACCAAGTAAGCCGGAGGCGTTGTGCGTTATCTGAAAGGTGGTGGTGTATAGGAGGGTGGTCCCGTCATAGGTGCTGATTGACCAGGTGCCCACTTCCTGGATATCGGCAGCCTGCACACAGCTATTCACATCGTACCCTGCGAAGTAGCTAATGAAATCGCCGCCTCCGCAATATTCTTGGTAATGATTGTTGGTGAAACAACCAGTGGACGGGTTGTAGGTTAGCGAGGTATATGAAAAGGCAATTCCGTTGGGGGTGGTAACGTCCCAAGAGACCGTTTCGCCGCTTGCCAAGTTCGAGATGGTAACCGCCTGACCAACTGTGTAGTCGGAGCTGTTGGCTTGAAATGTCGAACCTGTTCCCGGCGAAGGCAAAAGAGAGCACGTAGGCGCGAAACAATCTGCGTTATTGCTTACCCAGGAGTTAAACGCCGTTGTGGTTGCAAAGTCCCAGGCCCCAGCGTATTGGAATGATGCTTGTGCAGCGGCAAATGGCGTGCAGATTATAAGCATCAGGCTGAGGTAGAGATAGGTGCATGAACTTGCATTTCAGCGGGACATCTCGTTCGAGCCAAGAGCGTCCGTGTGGAAGCGGCATGGATTTTCTCCTTAATCTGATCTCGCAGAGCGGGGAAAAAATGGGCAGGGGCGTTCTCGTCGTGCTTTTTTTCTTGCTCCGTGCACCGGGTGCAACTTTTTGGAGAATGCGCTTCCATCTGTCACGCGTGCATTGTGGAACGCAGTTAGAAATCGAGATAGGATTCGTACGTCACTAACTGCGTTGATCCATTTTCAAGACTGATGGGGGGGCGGGTAAAAAGCCAGAAATAACTTAAGCTAGGAATCGAGAATCACCAAGGTAACGAAAGGATGAGAGATCTCAGTGACCGGCGGTCAAGGAGGGTGGGTCTTTGCGCTGACGGCAGGAGACAACGGCTTTCATTTGCCGCGGCTGCGGCATGGATGAAGGTGATGCGTGCGAGCAGGAATGGCGGGTGAATCGGTGACCGGCAGGTCGCGGTTTTTCGATGCCCGCATTTGGGGCGATTGAGTTTATGGGCGGCTGCACCGGAGCGGTGATCCCGATTTGAAAGGCATGGCGTCGCCTGGCTGATCAGCCTATCCGTATTTTTGGACACCAAAATTTGGACAGAAAAGTTAGCGCTGGTGATTTATCTCACTGTGCCTTTTCATTGCGCCGCGGTCTAAAGCTGACAACTAAGGGGAAGTCTCCGGGTCAGCCGTTCGCAGCAATTCAGGCCTCCCCTGGAGGAATGCGCGATGAAAAAAGGTATTTCAGCACCGTGCAA
>JAJZKY010000281.1 GCA_021803885.1 Planctomycetota bacterium | reverse complement strand
CTTGGACCCCAACCTCGACAGCAGCAACTACGGAACAATCAACATGCAGAGCGCCGGCTTTCAGAACTCGGCATTGGGCGAAGCCACGCGCAAGGCGCTGGACCGGCTGGCGGGAGAGATGACACGGGCGCTGCGGAACTTTCAGCCCGCCAGCGCGGCGCCCCCGCCGGCCGGCCCCGCCCCCGGCGGCAGCCCCGCGCCGGCAAATGCAGCCGCGCCCGTTCCGGGCGCCGGCGCGAACCCGCCCGCGGCGCAACCCAACCTGACCGCCGTAACGATTGATTTCGTGCCCGGCGACAAAACGCTTTTTTATGACGATTTCACCGATATGGCGCCCGATGAGCCGCCCCCGCACTGGAAGGCGCGCGGCGATGCGGTGACGCTGATGCTGGGCAAGAAGCTGCGGCAATTGGATTTAATGAACACGCAATTGACTTCGCCCCGGCTGACCATGCCCGCCAATTTTACGCTGCAGACGACCTTCAAATTCGCGGTCAAGGAAAACATGTCGCAAGCCGATCTCGAATTTCATACCGCCGATGGCAGCACCGCGCTGGCCGCATATCTGACCAGCGCGCCGGGGCAAAAGACTTTGGAAGTGGATGTGAGCGGCCCCAAAGCGGACCGGCTCACCGATCAGACGATTTCGAATATGGATTTCTCCCAGCCGGTGAAGCTGGATTTGTGGATTCAGAACGGACGGCTGCGGGCGTATGTGAATGGAACCCGGATCACCGATGTGAACCAAATCCAATTGCCGGCCATTACCCACCTGCTGGTGGAAGCCACACCCGGCCCGGATAAGGCGCCGATCGGTTTGCGCCGGGTGCGGCTGGCGGAATCGGCGCCGGATTTTGCCAGCGCCATAGCGAGCGGCAAGTATGTCACCCATGGCATACATTTCGACACCGGCAGCGCCATTTTAAAACCCAGCTCGGCGCCCGTCATCCGTCAGGTGGCCGATGGATTGATGGCCGATCCCGCGCTGAAGCTGGAAATCGACGGCTATACCGACTCGATCGGCAGCGCCCAATCTAACCTCCAGCTTTCGGAGGCCCGCGCCCAGGCAGTTCTATCGGTGCTGGTATCGCAGTTCGGCATTGATGCCGGGCGCTTGACCGCCCAAGGCTTCGGCGCCGCCAACCCCATCGGCTCCAACGATACCGCGGCCGGACGGGCCGATAACCGGCGGGTGGAATTTGTCAAACAGCCATAAGGCAAGGCGCCGGGCAGCGCTTTGAGCAGGGCTTCGCGAATAGAAATGATGAGGAGGATGCAATGAACCGAAGCGTCGCGAATCTATTCCGCCAACTTTCACTGATCGGGCTGGCGTTGCTGAGTTGTCTCCGGTTAAGCGCGCAGATGGGAGGCGGCAATATTCCTCAAACCAGAAACGGAAACGGCGGCATCGCCACCCTGCGGGTCTCACCCGCCAATTACAGCGGGGCGTGCCCGGTTACGCTTCACTTCCAGGGCAACGTGAACTATAACGAGCCCGGCAATGGGATGAACAATACCCCGGGGCCGATTCCCGGCTGGCAGATCAATTTTGCTTTTTATCGCAGTGACGGCCAGCATTCAACCGTCCTGATGGCGCCGGTGAACACGCCGACTCCGGCGAGTTATGACTGGCAGATTACCCAAAGCATGCAGGGTTCGGTCTATCTGCAAGGCGTATTGGAAATCAACGGCAATTCGCAGCATCAGCAACCCTTTCAATCGGCAAAGGCAGCATTCAGCGTCAACTGCCGGCAACTGGAGGTCCTGCCGGCCCGGCAGACCGTCAACGTGCAACACGGAGTGCTATGCCCCAACCCGCGGCTGCTGCGCGTGACACCCGGTTCCGGCCATCCGGGCGCATTTTTGCGGCTGCTGGCGGAGACTCGGCTGCCGGCGCGGATCTTTTTTGAATACAACTTTCAGGACCGCGCGCATCAGCTCCAGGCAGCCCAATACTCGATTGCTCAACTGATCAACGCTTCCCGCCATTGGCTGGGAGCGATTGTGCCCTTCCTGGCGGCCGGCAATCTCACCGGCAATTTTTATATCCAGGACGCCTGCGGCAGCAGCAATGTCCTGCCGTTTCAATACCAGCCGCTGCCGGCGGCCGCGGCTCGCGGGCCCTACCGGCCGCAAACGCCGGGCGTGCCGGCCTCCAACCATGCGCCCGGTTATCAGCCTCCCTATCATCCGGTCTATCACCCTTATCATCCCGTGCGGCAGCCGCAGCCCCAGCCGACGCCGCCGCAGCAGAGACTGCGGGCTCGGATCATAGCGCAGCTACGCGCGCAGGCGCAAGTACGGGAACTGGCAGTCCAATCCGACTGGCAGCGCCGTCAACTGAAACGACGAGCCAACCTCTATCAAAAATTAATGGGTCTGACGCAAACGCCAGTCTTGCACCAGATCTTGCAACAACATCTGGCTGTCTATCAACAGACGCTGCGTAACGTCCGGTACATGCAAAAACCGATCCGAATCCCGGCCATAAATTTTAACTCCCGTCCAGCGATCAAGCCGATCGGTTTTGGGGGCGCGGGAACCGGCGGCGGTGGAAACCCGGGAAACACCTGGCCGGCGCCGGTCATTACTTCTCTCAGCGCCGCCAGCGGCCAATCCGGCGATCCGACGCAGAATGAGCCGGGCGGGAGTGGTTGCTCGATTGGATCTGATCAAATCGGTAGTAATCATCCCTATGTTGATGTTCATTGCTGGAACGAGCCATCGGGGTTCCTTCAGCTAGGCTATGCAGATTATGTATTAACAATCTATATTCATGGGCCAGCGGGAGTTGCCTATCAATAATCCGATGAAGCGCCGTCCATCCATCGTTTGTCTTCTCGCCATGGCGCTCGCCGGCGCGGCGAACTGCGCGCATGGCCATCCGGCCGCCAGCGCCCGATCCGGCGCGCCAGGTCAGCCGCCGGCGCCGGTGAGCATAGCGCCGAACGGGCCCGCGCCGCCACCCTCCCCGCCCGCGCAGCAATGGGCCGGGACGTATCAATTTACTTATACCCAGGATTTACCCGGAGTGGAGCACGAAATCTGGAATGAAAGCGGCACCGCTCATTTTATTTATTATCAAATGGCCAAGGGACGCCGCGGCTATACCTTCTGGTATAAGGGCGCCAGCCAGGCGCATGGGAACAGACACCATACGATCCATGCCGGAGCCGCTTGCGGAACGACGCAACGGTCCAGCAGCGGGGCCACAGCCTCGACTCCGGCCTGGCTGCATATCGGCGTCTCGAGTTATAGCTGGAACATTATTGGATGGAAAGGCAAATTTACCGCATCGGGCAAATGCGTCTTTCCCAAGTCAGGCACGGCCCAGTTCGGAAATTTTCTCGAATACCAAGCCCCCGTACCGGTGGGTTCCGTGCTCTGCGGCGACGTGAGCGTCACGCATAAGCAAGCCGGCGTCACCCGGCATTTATCCGGACATTGGTTGTTTGTTCCGGCGGGAGAGACAGCACCGGCCGCGGCGCCGCATTGCGCGCAAATCCACAAATATCCCGGCGTGTAGCGATTCATAACACGTATGTCACAGCACAAGCTTTCTCTTCTATTCACAGCCCTGACGCTCGCCGGCGCGGCGAACTGCTCACATGGCCATCCGGTTGCCAGCGCTGGTGAGACTACGCGCCATGCGCGGCGCCACCACCCGGGCGGAGGATTCCTGCGCCCAAAATAGCCCGAAAGCCACCAGCCAGCACGCAATCAAAATCTGCCTTCAGGAGAAATGACGATGGACACCCTACTCATGTTGTTGGGATTTCTGGGATTGAAGCCGCAGAAAAAGGCTCCAGTCAAACCCAAAGCCGGAATCTATCATGCGCAGATGCTGCGGCAGCCGCGCGGCGGCGCCGGGCCCCACAAACTCGCGCCGCGATGGGAAAGCAAGTGGCCGGCGAAAAAGAATGCCGTCCCCGCTAAAAACTCAATCCAAAAGCTGTATCAGAAAAGCCAGCAGAAGGCTTACCAAAAAGCTTTCAGCAAAGCCTATAACAAGAATCAATTCAAAACCATGGACAAGACCTATGACAAAACCGGCTCGAAGCACATCTAAAACCGGCCGGAGCAGAAGCTTTTGAATGCCGATGAGGACTGCATGACCGATGAGGCGATGCTGCCGGATTTGTATGGCCGCTGGCTGAAGGCCTGTTTGTCCGGCCCGATTCCGGCGGAGAGTCAGGCCAACTGCGCGCATTGCGTCATGCTGCCGCTGCCGGGCGAAGCCGCACCGGCCGGCTTCTATTTTGAGCCGGCGATCAAATGCTGTTCCTATCTTCCGGAGCTGCACAATTTTTTAACCGGCCAAATCCTGAACGCGCAAGATCCGGACATGCAGGCCGGTCGGCGTACGGTGGAAGCCCGCATCGCGGCCGGCGCCGGCGTGACCCCATTGGGCCTGGCGCCGGCCGCGGATTATATGCTGCTCTATCGCCATAGCCGGCCGGCATTCGGGCGCAGCAAAGCGCTACGCTGTCCGCATTACCTGGAAGAGGGCGGACATTGCGGCATCTGGAAATACCGGGAGTCAACCTGCGCCACCTGGTTCTGCAAGCACCGCCGCGGAGCGTTGGGACAGAGCTTCTGGCGCGACTATTTGCAGCCCTTATTAGCCTGGGTGGAGCACAGCCTGGCGCTCTGGTGCGCGCTGGAGCTAGGTTTCGAACTGGAGGCCCTGCGGCCCTATCTGACACCGACCCAAGACGGGGAAACCGAGGGACTGCAACCGGAACAACTGGAACGCCGCGCGGATCCGCGGGCACAAAAACGCTTGTGGCGCCATTGGCTGGGCCGCGAAGAAGAGTGGTATCGGGCCTGTGCCCGCCAGATCGCCGAGCTGGAATGGCAGCAGGTGCTGGCGATCTGTGGGCCAGAAGTGAAGGCCATGGCCCGGCTGGCCCGCCAGGCCTACGAGCGCCTGCTCGATCACCGGCTGCCGCCGCGTTTGGAGCCGGCGGCATGTGAACTGGTGCAAATCCGCGACGGAACCTTGCGCATTTCCAGTTACAGCGCGCTTGATCCGGTGGAGATTCCGAGCGCGATTTTACCGGTGCTGCATTATTTCCGGGATTGCAAGGTTCGCGAGGCGATCGAGGCCATTGCCGAACAGGAAAACATCAGACTGAGCGACGATCTGGTCATCAAGCTGGCTGATTTTGGGTTGCTGCAAACCACCACGGATAGAGAAGCAGAAGAGCCTCCGGATCCCCGCCCGGGAGGGGATAACGGAGCGAGTCATTTGGAGTGAAACCATGAAATTCCGAATATTCGTTCTCGCCGGACTCGCAGAATTCCTGCCCATCCTGGTCTTCTCCGGCTGCTCCTCCAACCATGGAACGAAGGTGGCTCCATCCACAGCCGCGCATATTGCCGCAAGCCAGCCGGCGCCAAACCGGGCGAGACCCCCGCAACCCGATCTGGCCGGCCATACGCCAACCGAACAACTGAATTCAGGCCGGGTGGGGCTAACGGCAGCCGACGTTGCTTTTTACTTGAAGGTTGTATCGAGGGCGGTGCGGGATGCGCAGGCCGCTCCTGCGCAGCTATCTCCCAAGCCGGCAATCGCAAAAGTAAAAGCCCTATCGCGGCAGGAAGTGGCGGCGCTCAAAGCGCACGACATGGCGCGTTTTCAACAATTCGAGCAGCAAGCCGCCGCGGCTACCCGGGCGTTGCAAGCCAACGTGCATGCCGCGGCTTTCTCCGTGCGGGAATCCGGCAAACTCGGCATGCCCGAAGACCAATGGGCTGCCTTGAGTTCAGCGGTCGGAGAAGAGGCGCAAAATCTGCGCACATGGCAACGCGGGATTCCACTGGCGCGTATAACGGGCACAAAAATCCCGCCTTTCTGTCCGGCGCACCAGAGGCCGGGATTGTCGGCCCATTATCGTTATTCCGCCAAGGACTTCGCCATTTTGCATACCGCCTGCCTGGCAAGCGAGGCGGCCGTGCTGCCGCATTTGCCCGAAATCGTCCGATTGAATAGCGCCTATATCGCAGAGATGAAGCAGCGGGGGGCGTTCAGTTTTCACATTGTGCCCATTTTTTAGCTAAAACAGCCGATGCGCGCCCGCTTGAGAGGTGTTCACCATGCACAAATATCCCGTTACGGCAATTTCCTGGTTGGCAGCCTGGACCCTGGTCCTGATCGCGGCGCCGCGCCTGGCCAGCCAAACCGCCCATTACCGGGCGACGGCACAACGGCAGATCATACAGCACCGCGGCAACCAGGCGCGGAATTATCATGCACTGCCCGCCTATTTTCAGGTGCAGGCGAGCGCGGTCAACGATCCGCGCGGGCTGGCGTATCAGATTAAAGTGACCGCGAAAAGCGGCTGGGGCCAAACCCTGACG
>JAJZKY010000280.1 GCA_021803885.1 Planctomycetota bacterium | reverse complement strand
TCCGCACGCGATCCCCCTGGCGGGGGGCCGGTTCCCTGAAGGGAACCGCTTATCCAAGCGCCAACTATTGATCCGGACTTGACAATCGTATGGGGCGCTGCGCTTTTGTGCTGGGAGGCAGTCACTTCGCTGCCGCCACGGGGAACTGGTTATTTCTGGGGGATGCCAGATTTTGGTGTAGGCGGGAAAAATGCGAGTTTTTTGAATACACCGAGGCACGAAGATTTTTGGGGCGCTGCGCGACGGGTTCTGCCACAGGGTTCACAGCGCGGCCTACGGGCCGCGAGGGGCTGCTGGCTGGAAGCATGCGTTACAGGGGGTGAGCTTGGTTGCGGGATGCGCCGGGACGGGCGTAACTCCGGGCGATTGCCTCAGCCGAGAACGGTACCTGTATGGAGCCAGCCATCTAATCAAACAGGGCGACTCGGACAGGCTCCTATGCCGCAATCTCTGGGATGGGAGTAGCCCAGGCCCGCTTCAGCCAAGCGGGCGGGATTCGTTCATTTACTTCCGGATCTGGCAGCGTTTCGGTAAACTCAACACCTACGCGATAGCCACCTCGAGGCTCAGAGCGACAATGCCGAACTTCGCACAATACCAACATCCCGCCCCCCTCCTTAAATTGCAGCGGCAGAACGACCAGTTCACCCGCCATCAGCCGCCTGCGGCTGAAAAAGCCTATCCCTTTGAGCGACACATCGCCGGTTTGAATACGAAAAGCCGCCGGACGGGGCAAATCGGGCCGCGGCAGGCGTTTAAGCCACAGCGTTTGCGTCACAGCCCTGCGCTGATGGCGACGCCCCAACGATTCCTCGCCTGACCGTTTCAGTTCCGCCAGAATGCTAACAATCTGCCGGCGCTCCGTTTGAGATAATGTAGGTGTGCTCACTGCACTACTCCGCACATAGACGGTGAATTACTAATGGATTATCGAACTCACCGGGAGGGGAAGTTTACGAAATTTTTCGAGTTATCGTGGTTATTCACCCCGAAATGATACGTCCTATAATATATAGCTTGGAGTTCAATTAGAGCAGTTAATATAGGGTTATCTCCCATTTGGCTTCTCTGACCCAATTTTATGGACGGCTCCCTCATATGACAGCAGCGCTTTTGACATCGGGCAAGAGCATGCCATCGCTATCAGGAACGCCTACCAGCCCAGCTTAATGACCGCCAAGGCTCCAATGGCGATAAAGGCCCAAAGCAAGACGCCCTGAATCATGGGGCGAATACCGACCGATGCAATCGCCTTGCGCGAAAGGCCGCCGCCGATCAAAAACAGGGTCACGCAAATGCCGATGGTGCTGCTGCGCGATATGACCGGGTCCAATCGGGCCATCATCGGTACAAAACTGCGCAGCACGCTCGCCAACAGGAAGATTCCGATGAACCAGGGAATATGCCGCAGGCGCCGGGCTTGGCGCGGCTCGCCGGCCTCCTCCGTGTCTTGCTTTGCAGGTTGCTGCACGCTTTTGCTTCGCCCAGCCCACCAGGCAAACCCCAGCGATACGGGAATAATCCACAAAGCCCGCGACAATTTAACCGCCACCGCAGTGGTTAAGGCGTGCGGGCCATAACCGGCCGCCGATGCCACCACCGACGAAATATCGTGGATGGCAATGCCCGCCCACACCCCAAATTGCTGCTGCGTTAAGCCGAGTGCGTGCCCCACCGGGGCAAAAAGGAGCAGTGCCACCGCATTCAAAATAAACACCGTTCCCATGGCGACAGCCATAGGCTCTTCCTCGGCATCAATGACCGTGGCCACTGCGGCGATGGCCGAGCCGCCGCAAATCGCCGTGCCAGCCGAGATCAGCGCCGATGCCTTTGCGTCAATGCCAAGTTTGCGGCCGAGCCAATACCCCAGCAGGAGTGTGCAGCCAATGCTTGCTGCCGCAAACACCGCACCACTCATGCCGGCTTCCAGCACCGTGTGCAAATTCATGGTAAAGCCCAACAGCACCACACACACCTGCAGAAGCGTTTTGGCGGCTTTGTGTCCGAAGGCGGCCCATGGATTGCCAACCGACAGGGCCAAGAGCGCGCCCAGGCCCAGCGCCAACGCCGGCGACGCCCATGGCGTAAGCACAAGAGCCAACGCCAACAAATAAAGGGCTGGCCTCAGCCAAACAATACGGTCGGCCGCCCCAGCACCCAGTAAATCAAGTGAGGCGTCCGGCACAGGCAGAGCCTCAACCGCAACATCGTCAATCTCCATCGCCGGGGGCAACTCATCTTTCATGGCGTTCTCCGTTAAACACACCAGCCACCCAACTCTTGGCAGCCAGGCTCGCCACGATACGCAAGCCCGATATATAATGCAAAGACATTAAATTTATGTTATATATTAGATATTCTTATATAAGGAACAGGCTATGAACTACCAGCATTTAACGCAGCAATTTAATCGCAATCATCTGCATCTTTTTCGGGCTGTGGCCGAAGCAGGCAGTTTCAGCCGTGCCGCGGAGCATTTACTCATCAGTCAGCCGGCGGTATCGCAGCAGGTTGCCGAGCTGGAAAAACACGTGGGCATACCCCTGCTCGACCGCCTGCCGCGAGGCGTACAGGTAACACCCGCCGGGGCAGAACTGCTTGCGTACGCCCAGCGCATTGCGGCTTTGGAAACCGCCGCCTTTAAGGCCATGCAGGATGCCTCGGCACTCAAACGGGGCCGCCTAGCCGTTGGCGCCAGCACAACCATTGGCGTTTATTTGCTGCCGAAGTTGCTGGCGCAGTTTCGCAGCCGGCACCCCAACATCACACCGTATGTTCAAATAGACAACACGACTATCATTCAACAGTCGCTGCTGGATGGTTCGCTGCATCTGGCTCTTACCGAAGGCTTTGCGGAGCACGAGCTGCTGCAGGCCCGAACGTTCTACAACGATGAGCTGGCGCCGATTGTTCCCATGGAACATCCGTTCGCCCGACGCGAGTCTATCACGCTGGCGGAAATGGCCAAGCAACCGCTGATTTTGCGTGAGCGAGGCTCCGGTACGCGCGCGGTTGTGGAGCGTGCGGCGGCCAAGCGAAACATCACTTTGACGCCCCTGCTCGAAATATCGCAGACACAGGCGATTAAAAACCTCGTCGCCGCTGGAGTTGGATGCGCCATTGTCTCGAAGCTGGCGCTTTCCGACGAACCGCCTCGCCGTTTGGCGCTGTTAAAGTTTTCAGATGCGAACCTCCAGCGTCCTTTACATTTACTGACGGTAAACAACCGCACCCCCGGACAACCTGCGGAAGCATTTATTAAAATGCTGCATTAGCCTTCGTATGCTCAGCCACCGACGCCGCCGTATCACGGCCGAGGGGCGCCGTGCCATCATCAGCACAAAAACCGTCATTTCACGACTGACATAAAATCTATCGCTGGATTTATAGGCGGGTTGCAAATACCATCAAGTGCGTAATATTGAAACTTGGCACACCGTACGGAGTGTACATGCAAACTAAAACCATCGGCAAAAGTGACTTGAACTGTTCCCGCCTGGCTTATGGAGCGTGGCGCAATCCGGGTGTTAAAACGCCGGCCGATCTGACCGCTGAAAAGAAAGAAATCGGCAAGCGGGCCTTTTTGGCGGCTTTCGAGGCCGGCTACACGCTTTTTGACCATGCCGACATTTATGGCCGCACCATGGGCGAGTCGCTTTTTGGCGAGCTGCTGCGAGAACATCCCCGCACCCGGCGCGAGATTGTTATTGCGACCAAGTGTGGCATCCGGCTGGCGGGCGACCCAACACCGGCAGCACAACACCGATACGATTTTTCGCGGGAGCACATACTCTGGTCCTGCGACCAGTCGCTTAGACGCCTTGGCATTGAAACCATTGATCTTTATCAACTGCATCGGCCCGATGTATTAATGGACCCGTGTGAAGTTGCCGAAGCCTTTGACACGCTCCACCGGCAGGGCAAGGTTCGCTATTTTGGCGTCTCTAACTTTTTGCCATCCACCGTGGCCATGCTGCAGAGCGCTCTGTCAGCGCCGATTGTGGGGCAGCAGGTTGAAATTCATCTGGGCCGATTGGATTGCTTTTTTGATGGCACGCTGGATCAATGCCTGCAGTTGAACATAACGCCGCTGGCATGGAGCCCGCTGGGCGGCGGAATACTCGGCGACGGCGGCCGTGTGCCGGAAGCCCATCCCAACCGTAACGTTCTCGAAAACCTGCAGACAACCATGGACTCAATGGCCAAGTCGCTTGGCACTTCACGTACTGCTCTGGCCCTGGCATGGCTTCTTAAACACCCGGCAGGCATTATCCCAATCGTCGGATCGCTCAATCCGGCGCACATTCAAGAAGCAGCTCGGGCCGACACCCTCGAACTCTCACGCGAGCAATGGTACGACCTGCTGATTGCCGCCCGCGGAAAACGTCTTCCATAAGGGCCAAAACCAGACATGTTCTATAAAAGCTTCAGCGGCGGATGGTGTTGTTTCATACGCGGCTGAAATATCCGTACGGCGGCAAACAGTATGCCTCTGATGGCCGCATAGGTTTTAACTTTGGCAGCCAGCAGTTATTTCGCCTGCGTTGCCGCGGGCTTGGCGGTCGTTTTAACCACCGGCTTGGACAGTAGAACCAGAGCCTTTTTCGCCGCATCCACCAGCGATTGATGCGGCTCGAACGTCCACATAGGCGCACCGGTGCCGGCGCACACGCTATGCCATGTGTCTACCCCATTGGTGGTGGCCTTCCAAAGCGATAATGTCAGATGTTTAACGACCGCAACAACCGGTCCCGCCACCGCCGGAAGTTTGATGCCGGCCACGGTCTTTTTGGCCGTCGGCCCGGCATTTAATTCATAAGAGACCGTTATCACCATAGCCCCCTTGGCAACCTCACCCGTGGCGGCGAGCCATTTCTTAGCCCGCAGGGTCAGCACGTCGGTCGCCAGAGCGGTTAGAGCCGCTGCGTTGGCCCGCGCGGTTACCGCGACGAGTTTGCCGGCACGCAAAATTGCCGCCGTCTTTTGCTTGGCGGACGCCACCGTAATGGCGGTGGGCTTTGCACCGGTAAGCTTGGTTACTTGCTTGCTTCGGAGCGTAAGGAGCGTCGGAAACAGCGGGTCTACCGTCGCCGCGCTGAGCGTGCACAAACCCGGGTTGGCACTGCTGTAGCAGAATAACGATTTTTTTGTCAGATCGCTGAATCGCCCAAACGACAGACCAATCGGCTCGGGCTTGGCCTTGGCTTTTGCGGTCGCAGGTTGTGGCACAAGCTCTATGTAGCGTTCCGGCGGCTTAATGCCGGCGAGTTTTAAATCAGCGCTGCCCCCAACAAATCGGTCGGCCTGCAAAGCGGTAAGACTGCTCACCAAATTTGAGACATTACCCTGATTGGCTGCCACGGCCACCGGTGCGGTGAGCTTCCAGATGTTCTTTCGCTGCACCAATACAATCTCACCGCTGCCGCCATGGAGCGTAATACGGCTGAAGTTGCTTTCATCAGGCGATAGCAAGTCTTTGCTGCGCAGGGCATTGATCGAGCCGGCGAGGCTATCGTACCAGCTTCCGCCAACCGCATAGGCGTAGCCGGCGTCCGCAGGCTGCACATACAGACGCCCATTAGCACTATGGCGACCAATAAGCAGTGTCTGCTTGTGTCCGGCGGCGTCTACAAGCTGCAGCGTGGCTCGGGCCGGGCTTAGGCCCAGTCCTGCCGCTGAATGAGCTCCCTGCGGCTGCAGCTTTACGCGGTATGCGTATTTGAGGCTTACCAAAGATTCCACCGCCGCCCCGACGGTGGTATTGCTGGCCCACGCCGATATGGGCGATGTAAATGTCCAGCGACCTTTGCGGTTCACAAGCGAGCGTGGCGGCATACCGGACTTTTGAAGCGTAAGCTGCGTGATGCCCTTGAGAGGTGAAGCAAATACCTGTTGGGTCGCGACAGCCGCCTTCTTATGCAGCGGTTGATGCGATACATAAATCAACACGCTTCCCAACACAATCAAAATGAGCAATGCCACCAAAGTCAGTCGAATGTTCATACCGAATGATTCCTGATTATTGCCTTGTCACCAACCTGCCGCCCAATGGGCGCCTTCAATGCGGCCACCCATGCCCGCAGTGCAAACCACTACACGCGCCGCCGCACCAAAAACACCGCGATACCCGCCAGCACCACGAGTACGGCCGGCCCTAAAAAGCTGATCAAACGAACGGTGGTCTCCTCGGTGGAACTCATGGCCGCTATGCGCAATGCCACGGTAGCCCGCGGACTTACTCCAATAAACTGCGACTCATGCGCCAGCCAATACATGCTGTTCATAAACAACTGTGCATTTCCGGGGTACTGCTCCACCGGCGTAAGTTGGCCATACACATCAGCCAGCCGATAACTGAAGCTGTCGTCA
>JAJZKY010000279.1 GCA_021803885.1 Planctomycetota bacterium | reverse complement strand
GCGCCTTGAGCGCGAGCAGGTTGTCGCCGAAGATCAGCCGGTTATCGAAGATGTCGTTCTCCGTCACGCGCTGCTTGGCGTGGTAGCTCTTCTCCGGGTCTTCCAGCAAGATGCGCGGCTCCAGCTTCGGCCGGCTGTCTTTGCCAATCCACGTCAATTCCAACTTCTGCTTTTTATTTGCCATTGCCGTTTTGTTCCACCGGCGCGTCTGGCTGCTGCGTGTGCTGGTACTGCCAGCCGCGCGTTACTGCGCAGGCGGCGAGCACCTTGGCGGCTTTCTCAATAGCGCTTTTCTTCAGGCCGGAAAAGTCAATCGAGGAATGCTCCGGGAACGGCTTTCCATCAGCAACGACGGGAAGCGACTGCGCCGAGCATTCCGCGTTGGTAACAGCCATGACGCCAGCGGAGCTGAGCTTGAGCACATCGGTGTAATGCTGCCACGAGGCCTGCGGCTGAATTTTGTCTCCGTCGTAGACGGAAAGCTGGTTCTCATCCTTGGGCGTGGGCCGGAATGCCTGTGTCGTCGGTCGTCCGTTCTGGATGAAGTTGGGATGAATCTGGCGGTAGAGCAGGGTATTAGGAGTCACTCTTGCCTGCCTCCACCTGTGCTGCGTCAAGCTGCTTCAGTTCGTCGTTCAGCGACTGCCATCCGGCAGCCTCGCCCAGCGCTAGTTCGAGTTCCTTGCTGGATTGGTCCTTCAAGTTGAGCGCCTGATACTCGGCCTTGCGCGAATCCAGATTAATTTCAAGCGTGATGGCCCAGTCGTTGACGCTCCATTCCGCCTGCACCCCGCCTTCCGCTGTGGGGTAGAGATAGGGTAGCGGCAGATCAGAGTCAAAATCAGACTCGAACGCTTTTGCAAGCCAGTCGAGCTTCTCTTTGTCTGGTGCTTTACCTTTGCCATCCAGCCAGCCGTCCTGAAGCGCGGCAAACTGGGCAAGGCGCAGTGTCGTGTCGAGCGGGTCAAGTGGTGTGACGTGTTCAATGGACTCAAAGCCCTTGATGCGATCTGTGCGGTCCCGCTGGACAACTCCCTGAATCAGCACATAGGCTCCATCGTTGTAGCCCTTCAGGGCGTCGAGCACAGCATCCCGGTATCGGTCATCGAGAGGCGCTTTGGCCCTTACACCATCGCTTAATTCAAAATGAAAGCTCTTGTGAGGCAGATCCGCTTCGCAGATTCTGGCGCGCAAGCCGGCTTCTTCCGTCCAGGTTTCCACCTTGGCGGCCAAGATAAGCTGCTTTCTGACGCCGGTGTCCAATTTCACAGTTCCGCCGTCGCGGACAAAGCCTATGGTCTCATCAGCACGCAGGCTACGGCCGAAGGAATCGAAGTACATGAGGAACCGCGGCGGCAGGCTCGGCGTGCGTCCCTGCGCGGATTGCTCAATTGCGTTCACAACCTCCGTCCGCGCCTGTTCAAAATACTTCACGTTTGCGGGCGGAAAGAGCGTGGAGAAGGCTAAAACAATGACCAGCTTGGCGCTGCCTTCCTCGACACCGGAGAGCTGAAGCTCAATATCCTTGGTGAAATTGCGCTGTACGCGCTCGCGCTGGGGATGCTCCTGGAGGAACTTCCACTTGGCAACCTCGACGAGCATCTCCTGAAGGGCGGCAAAGTCCTTCAGGACCTCTAGCGGAACCCTGTGGTCCCGGAAGCGCTCACCGTCGAGGATCGGCTTGAGAAATTCCTGTTCCACTTATCGCTCCAGGTTACACATTTTACGTCAATTAACGAGATTTACCGCCGTTGAACTCTGCTTTGACCTCAGTAGGCACCACCGATGTAAATAGTGTAGTCCACTGGGTAGGAACCATCGCAGCTCTCAGCCGCTTAGGTCAGCTTCCATCGAATGCGAAACAACGTTTCTTCCTTTCGATCCTTGGTCATGCGCGCCTCAATGTCGGAGATAAGGGCGTCCCGGCGAGACTCGACTTCATCCTGGGCGACGAAAAGGTCTTTCCGCTTCTGGTTGCGCGCGGCTTGCAGCGCCTTGAGTGCGCGCTGATGGACGAGCTTGTCTTCGAGCGTGGCAGCGGCGGACGATGCGCGCTTTGTCTCGCGGATCTGCTGGTCGAGATCTTTGATTTCCTGCTCCAACCCCAGCTTCAGGTCTTCAGTCCATCGGTCCAACTTGGCGACTTCCTCATCGAGCCAGCGATTGTTGCGAAGGCCAACTTCCTTGAGAACCCCCTCCTGCAAGGTCTTGAGCTGGGTATCCAAAGCCGGAACCGGCACAGGCAGAACAGGCTGCCCGACTTCAGCAGGCAGGTCGAAGAGCCGCTTGCAGGCAGCGGGATCGAGCGGATCACCATGGTCGCGAACTCCGGCGAAGAGGATGCGATCCTCGGCCTCGAAGGATTGGACAGTGAATTTGGCACACATAAGCCATCCGGATTCGCCGATGTGCGGCTCCAGAATGGAGAGATGTTTGCCACTCTTTGTTAAGTCGAAGCGAAGTTCGACGGAAGGCGTGTCCAGCGCGATGCACTGCTCCAGAACCCGTTGTGCCAGCGGATGACCGATACGATACGTGTTTGCGTCTTCGACATTCCTGCCCATGCGGTACGGCCCGGCGTGAATGGCTTCGCCGGGGAATGGATTGCTTTCAAGGACAAAACTGTATCCACCGTCGAAATGCGCATAGGGCTCAAGGTAGTGGCGGGTTGTTTTCCAGAGCAGCTCCTCAAAGCGGCTGCGTGAATTGCCAGCCTCAACGCGGACCTTTTCTATGACTTCCTGATCGAAGTTGTTGAGAAGCTGTTCCTGGGCTAACGCCCGGGCTTCGGCGACTTCGGATTCCAAATCCTGTTGCAGTTTGTCGAATTCAAAGGATATTTGTTCCGGCGTCCGGCACTGTTGATAGATGGAGACGATCCGCTTCTCGAAATCGACGCCGGACTGGATCGCGCCCAGCACTTCGTCGGAAGCCCCAAAGACGCCATCAAAGAGACGGAACTTTTCGTTGAGGATTTGATAGATGCGGACATCCGCGGCATTGGAGCGATTGAGGAAATTGACGACCACCACATCATATTTTTGCCCGTAGCGGTGGCAGCGGCCAATGCGTTGTTCTATGCGCTGTGGATTCCACGGCATGTCGTAGTTGACAACCAGGTTGCAGAATTGGAGGTTGATGCCTTCGGCCGCCGCTTCTGTGGCGATCATAATGCTCGCCTCATCGCGGAAATAATCGACGATGGCTGCCCGCTTGTCTGCGGTTGGAGATCCCGTGATGCGGTCCGTTCCCTTATGGCGGTCCAGCCAATTTCGGTATATCTCGGCACTTTTCGGATCGCTGTTCGTCCCGTTGAACAGTACAACCTTGCCAGCAAAATCAGAGGCTTCAAGGAGCCGGAGCAGGTACTCCTGTGTCCGTCGAGATTCGGTAAAGATGATTGCTTTCTGTTGGAGCGCCCCGTTGTGCTGTTCCGCCCGGGCCTGATTAGCAGCTTCGAATCCCCGGCGAAGAGCTGTCAGCAACACCTCGCCTTTGGAGTTTTTCTGGATGCTTTTCGCGAGTTCATGGAATTGGCTCAGTTTCTCTTTCTCAATGCGAAGTTCTTCGCGTTGTTCGGGCGAGAGTTGCTGTACCGCGTCGGGCTGGCCGGGCTCCTCATCATTGTCATCCTCAAGCCATTCATCTTCAATCTCCGGCAGCGACTCGAAGTTGTCTCCCAAATCATCCGGCGGCGCATCGAGGGCTGCCTGCGCTTGTTCCGCGGCTTCGAGCTTGTTGGCAAGTCCCAGCAGTGTGTTCGAAATTGCATAAGTCGAAGAGGCAAGCAACTTGCGCAGAATGAGGGTCATCAACTGGCGCTGGCTGGCTGGGAGAGCATAAAGGCGGGGTGATTGCAGGTATTCTGACACCAATGCATAGAGTCGCTGCTCGTCGTCATTGGGAATGAACTCTTGTACGAGGGCATGGCGGTTCGTGTAGCTGACATAAGGGAGAACCTGACGGCGCAGGGTTCGCTGGCAGATGGGGCGGATCCGTTCACGTAGCGCCCGGTAGTCGTCCGGTGCATTCATGCGCGAGAACTGGCTACGAAAGCTCCTGAGATCGCCGAACGTGAATTCGTCAATAATACTGACAAGTCCGTAAAGCTCTAGGAGTGAATTCTGGAGCGGTGTGGCGGTCAGTAGAGTCTTTGGCCGGTCGGCAATCGCCGCCTTGATTGCGTTAGCGATCTTGTTGCTGGCTTTGTACACGTTGCGGAGCCGATGCGCTTCATCGATGACCACGAGATCCCAAGGCGTTTGGCGGAGGTACTCGCTCTTGGTTCGCGCGAACTGGAAGGAACAGAGAATGATTCGCGGCTGCTCAAAAGGGTTGAGGTTCCCGCGCTTTATCTCTTCGTTGAACGTTTTGGTTTCGAGTATTGCGAATGGCAGGAAGAATTTATCAGATAGTTCCTGTCCCCATTGCTTTCGAAGGTTTGCGGGGCAAATGACCAGGAGTCTGCGGCGACGCTCAGCCCAGCGCTGAGAAAGAAGAATTCCCGCTTCGATAGTCTTGCCCAAACCAACTTCGTCTGCGAGGATCGCACCGCGTGATAGCGGCGACCGGAAGGCGAAGAGAGCGGCTTCCACTTGATGCGGATTCAGATCGACTTGGGCATCCGCTAGAGCCAAAGTCAGACTATCAACCGACGCCGAACTTGACCGTTTCGTCAGCTCGTGGGCAAAGTATCGGGCATGATAGGCAGTAATACTCATTAGTCGAGCTAATCGCAACAAACAAACGCATTCACGAGCGAATCCCGTCATTCAGTCGGGAACATTCCGTGCGTAAGATCTTCAAAATAAATGAACGCGCGTCGGCTTCCATCATAGCTACTTTGCCGCCCAGTGCCGAGGATGGTTGAATCCAGGCAATGAGATAGAACCCGTACTTTGCAGGTGTTCAAAGATATGGCCACACAAGCCATTCATATATAAAGACTTATGCGCTTTAGCAGATCTTTTTGCCCCGTGAGTTGGAGCGGATCAGCCGATTCCGAGTTCCTGCCCTATGGACACGGAGTGATTCATCTCGAGCGCGGCAGTTTTGGTCACTTCAGTTCCAAGGTGTTGCGCGAGCCGCGTCACGTCGTCGGTGAAGATTGTTGCCTCGTGGCTGGCGCGGGATATGGCGACGTAGCCGAAGCGGGAGTTCAGGAGGTCGGGATGAATGCTTGTATCGGCGTGAATAAGAACGCTCTCGGCGGTTATACCCTGGGCGCTGTGGCTGGTGACTGCGTAGCCGTGGTCGAAGTGCCGATACTCAGTGCCATTGAATTCAATCTTCCGGCTGTCGTCGAGCCGGGCGCTCATTCGGCCGTCAGGCGCGATGGACTCGATTACGGCCATATCCCGGTTGGCGACTCCGAGTCGCTTGTCCGGTGCGGTGAACTGAATCCGGTCGCCAACGGCAAAGTCCTGGAGCACCTCGCGATAGACGCTCACGCCAGCAAGGCGGCGCGGATCGTAGGTGATGAGTTCACCCGATTCCCTTTGAACCGTTAGCAGATTCCTTGCCGAATCGACGGCTGCAACTGCGGCGTAGGAACCGGCTTCGATGCGGGCGGCCTTGCTGCCGCGTGCGTAACGAATCACTTCGCCCGGCTCATAGTGACTTGCCCAGGCGCGTTCCGCTCCAGTCATGTCCTGGCGCTGTGCAAGGATTCCGAAGCTGTGGTCCTCGCGTGACAGTGAACCATCTGCCTTCAGTTCATTGCGGACGGTGCAGTTCAATTCGCGACGAGAAGCATTGTCGGGCGACACAATGAGTGTGTTGGCTGGTGATTCCGCATACTTCCGCGCAATGGTGCGGATACGCGCCTCCCGGCTGGGGATTTCTTCCACGCGCCCATGCTCGCGGAGTTCGAGGAGCGCCTTTGCGCTCTGACCATGAGCGAGCATTTCAACAACGGATTTCAAGGCCGGGTCGCGCTGGCGCACGATTTCATCCAGTTTCGCGGTCCGCATTCCTGCCTGCTGCAACTGCTCGAAGGGGCGTCCCGCTTCCACTCCTTGATGTTGCCGGATGTCGCCGATCAGGAGCACACGGTCATCGGGTTCGAGGCGGGCAAGAAACTCACGCATCTGGCGAGTGCTGGCAAGACTGGATTCATCGACAAAGTAAAGTCGCGGCCTGTCCGCCGCGACCTCATTCGCGGGCCCTGCCGCAAGAAAGCCCTGCAATGTCCTCGCCTCAATGCCCGCTTCGCGGAGTTGCCGCGCGGCCCGCGACGTGGGCGCGAAACCCTGCACTTCGTAGCCTTGCCCCTCAGCCGCAGTGCGAAGAACAGAGAGGGTCGTCGTCTTCCCGGCTCCTGCATATCCCTGGATGCCATGAACCCGATCTGTCGAGCTGAGCACCTCCTCCACCACCGCCTTCTGC
>JAJZKY010000278.1 GCA_021803885.1 Planctomycetota bacterium | reverse complement strand
CGGTCTTCTGAAGCTTCATTCGCGGCCCCGGGCAGGTGATGCGGGTCGAGCAGGCGATTAAAAAAATGGGCTTTCGCGCTTTTTCCCTGATGGATGCCACCCGGCGGCTGCGTCTGGTCTTTGCCTTATTCGATCTGTTATTAGGAATTTTCGGCAGCCTGGCTTTGACCGTGGCTTCGCTGGGTATTGTGAACACCCTGGCCATGGCCCTGCTCGAACGCCGGCGTGAAATCGGCATTCTCAAAGCTCTGGGCGCGGCCGATGGCGTGGTGCAGCGGTTGTTTCTGGCTGAAGCGGCGGTCATGGGCGTGGCGGGCGGCCTGGCAGGTGTGCTTCTGGGCCGGCTCCTGGCCGGACTGCTTAACTGGGGCACTAACGACTATCTGGCCCGCCGTCATCTGCCCCATGTCAGCATTGCCCAGGTGCCCTGGTGGCTGGGCGTGGGTGCGCTCGTATTTGCCCTGGCCGTCAGTCTGCTGGCCGGGTGGTATCCGGCCCGCCGCGCCGCCCGCCTTGATCCGGTCGAAGCCCTGCGCCACGAATGAAGCTTCAGAAGACCGTGCAACGGGAGTTAGTGGAACGAATCACTCGGGTCCGCTTCCGGAACCCGAGTGAACGTATGCGGTGCGGGTCAGGATTTGGAATTGATCTTCACCGCCATTTTCTGGTTGTGGAAGCGGATTTGTTGCACCTGGCGATGATTTGAAATGACCTCGGTATGATGCGGCTTGCGGGTCAGGGTCTGCCAGCGAACCGGCACGCTGGCCACCAGACGGCCGTGATGTAACACGCTCAGGCGCGTGGCCGCGGATTTCACTTTGAATTTGTATGTCCCCGGCCGCAGACGATGGCCGGCAATTTGGTAGGGGTTCGTGATGGTTAAATGTGTGCTATAAGTGCGGGCGGCCCAGGCCGGCAGGGCCGCGAACAGTAAAACAACCAAGGCGGGCAGAAAAGAGGAATAGCGATGCATAGAGCCTCCGGAATCATTCATGACCACGGCAAAAGCCGCGCTATGGATAAGATGCGTTCGTCATAGAGTCGGTTACGGTAAAGCCATGCTGGGCAATATGTGAGTAATCGCTCATTGCGGGGGCGGCGTACGATAATTCGGAATGTCTGTCCCTTCCCGGATCTCATCCTGCGCCGCAATCAGGGTTTTAATATGGAGAGATGGCTGTCCAGCCGCGCCGAACTCGTCTGCTGCTCTGGGTTGGCATCGCCGTGGCGGCCCTGCTGCTGCTCAACGACGCCCCGGATTTCCACCCCGGCCGGCGCGCGCAAAAGCCGGCCCCGCCCGTTCCCGCGCCCGCCGCTTCCATTCCGGCTGCGCGAACCCATGCGGTCAGGCTGCCGCAAGGCCGCATCGAATGTCTCGCGCTGACCAGCCGGATTTTGCATCGCGCCGTTCCCTACTGCGTGTTTCTGCCGCCCGATTATCTGGCGCAGCCGCGGCGCCGGTTTCCCGTGGTCTATTTTTTTCACGGCCTGGGCGGCAATGAACAGGAGCTGGTTGCTGCGAACGCCTGGGAGCTGATCGAACACCTCTGGCGGCGGCGGCGCATGCGGCAGTTCATCTTGGTGGCGCCCGATGGCTGGAGCAGTTTTTTTATCAACTCCATCCACGGTCGCTTCCGCTGGGCCGATTTTTTTCGCCATGAACTCATGCCCGCCATCGCCCGCCGGTATCGGGTCTTGCCCGGCCGCCGTCATCGCGGGCTGGCCGGCATCTCCATGGGCGGCTACGGCGCGCTGCGCATGGCCTTTGCCCATCCCGGGGAATTTGCCGCCGTCGCGGTCAACAGCCCGGCCCTGATGCGGCGCCCCCCGGCAGCCCAGCTCAGTGACCCTCGCCTGAAGCTGCGGCTGCGATTTTTCGGCCGGGTATTTGGCTGGCCGCCGCGGCCGGGCTTCTGGAAACGCAACAGCCCGCTCACGCTCGCCCGCCATGCCCGGCTGGCGGGCATGCAAATTTATTTTGACTGCGGCGCCCAGGATGGCTTCGGATTTTACCGCGGCGCGGAAGCCCTGAACCGGGAGCTGAACCGGCGCCACATCCCGCACCAGTTTCATCTCTACCCCGGCGGGCACAACTGGCTCTATTTTGCCGCGCATCTGCCTGCCGCGCTGCAATTTGCCGGTCAGGCAGTGCGGTAATGGATTGAATTTTAAGAATGTAAAATCGCGCGGCGCGGCGGGTCAGGAAGGTGGATTTGTGCCACACTGCGGAGCGTAGTTCATCAGGAGACTCCCATGACTCAATCTCTGCGCAGTGGCCGTTTTGCCTTGGTTGTCGTGCTGCTGGCCAGCGTTGGTTTGTTGGCGGCCAAAGCCCCTGCCGGTTTTGCCGGCCAATGGAAAGGCCGGATGAGTGGGCCGCAGGGCGCCATGACCATGCATTTAAAGCTCTGGCAAAAAACCGGTCAATGGAGGGGCCGCATCTCCGTCGGCGGAAATGCCATCGCTGTCCATCAGCTCAAGATCAAGGACAGCCACATCAGCTTTGTCACGCACTTTGGCCAGGGCGATATTCGGCACACGGGCACGCTGCATGGCAACACCCTGAATCTGCGCATCAGCAGCCAGATGTTTCATGCCCACGTTGTCCTGCATCGCCAGACCGGCGCTGCCGCCGGCCAAAGCGGCGCCTGATGCCGCCGCGCCGCGTTCCGCGCGGTTCGCCCACTCGATTCTTAGATTGACGCCAGTAACGCCTCCACGCACTCCGCATCCAGTTGCCGCGGCATCTGCTGGCGCAAAATAGCTGCGACTTTTTCCCTGGGCAGCGCCGGGCGATAGGGGCGTTCGGCCTGGAGCGCGTCATAGACATCGGCCACCGCCAGCATGCGGTCCAGCCGGCTGAGTTGCTCCGCGCTCCAGCCCAGATGATAGCCGCTGCCATCGAGGCGCTCATGATGCGCGCCCGCCAGCCGGGCCAGCGGTTGCCAGCCTTCCACGCGTTCGAGAATGCGCACGGTATGGCGCGGGTGCTCGCGCATCAGCTGCCATTCGGCGGGTGAAAGCGCGCCCGGTTTTTCGAGAATTGTGTTGGGCACGGCCAGTTTGCCAATGTCATGCAGCAGGGCCGCGCGCCAGAGCATCTTTTGTTCCTCCCAGGGCAATTCCAG
The DNA here is from genome assembly GCA_021803885.1 of Planctomycetota bacterium. Next base: position 3,276 of record JAJZKY010000278.1, on the reverse strand, counting down.
GCGCAGCGCGATCTGCCGGGCGGCTTCGGCCACGCCCGTCGAATGCTGAAAAGTAAAATGGGTTTTGGCGTCAATAATGGCGGCAAAACCGTCGCAGATGTTGTCGAGCTGCGCTTCTGTGGCCTGCCATTGCCCGCCGTCCGCCAGCTCCAGAACCTCCTGCCGCAGACTGGCGTCCTGATCGCGGTCGCACAGCCGTTCCCAGAACTTTGTCTCCGCTTGCAAGCCGCGGGCCAGTAAAACCAGTTCCGGGTTATACCAGCGGCCCGAGCGCTGCCCGATCACCGCAAAGGCCTTCGCCGGACTTTCCGCCCACGCAAACACCTCCAGGGTTTGCGCCAGGTTGATGATCTGAGCGGCGAGCGGAATTTCATGCCGGCGCAGTCCGTTGGGCGCGCCTTGGCCGTTCCAGTGTTCGTCCAGGCAGGCAATGGCCTGGGCAGTGGCTAAGGAAAAGCCCATCTGGCGGGCAATGCGGGCGCCTCGGTCGCAGCGCAAGGCAATCAACTCCTCGGCTCGCGCCCGCCGCTGCAGCCCCAGTTGGCAATAGCGGCCCAGCCTGCGGCGGAGGGGCAGTTGTGGCGCCATGATCTCCCAGGCGCATTGTGCCGAGGCATAGCTCATGCGGGTCCAATCCGTCCGGCGCAGATTTTTTTTGACTTCCTGATCTCCATTCTGAAATAGCTGGCGGATGCGCGCGGCATTGGAACTGCAGCCGGCATCTTTCAGCAGCAGCGCGTAGTACAAATCGTTCCGTTCTGCGTCTTGAATGCCCGCCAGATCGGCCAATCGCATGCCAATAGCGCAGGCGCGGGCGGTGTGGCCCCAGGGCTGGCCTTCGGTGAGGTCCAGGGCATAGGACAGTGCCGAGATTACGTCGCTTAAGCGAATCACCGTGGGCGGTGCCAGGGCAGGGAAGGAAGCGGTCATGATTTATGCTCCACTTCAGGTACGAACGAGCGCCTCTTTTGGATTGATTCAAGAGTCAATATTGATGAAATTCCGGAAGGTTGACGGCCCGCGCAATCCGGAATTCACGGCCGTGGCAAAAGTTCTGAAAGCCCTTGGACGAGGCTCTCTGTGGCAAGCTATGGATGAGAGTGATTTATGAGCTTACTCGATGCTCCCGCCTATGACGCCGCGCGCGAAAACCGGCGCCGCAAACGCAAAATCTGGGCCATCTCCATCGTAATCGCCGTAATCCTGATCGGCGTCCCGCTCTATTTTTACCTGCCCTACTGGCGGGCGCGGCAGAGCGTGAACCATTTCATGACCGCGCTCAAAAATGGCAATTACCAGATGGCCTACTACCTCTGGCACGCCAACCCCAAGCGCTATCCCATGGACGCCTTCATGCGTGACTGGGGTCCAAAAGGCGAGTGGGGCGTGGTCCATAGCTACAAAATCATCGTGGTCACCGCTCCCCCGGGCCCTCCGGCTTCCGGATTGGTCGCGTTGGTGCGCATTAACCAAAATCCGCATGAGGCTAAGATCTGGGTGGAAAATCACAACGAAGATCTGAGCTTTTATCAGTTCTGACAGGAAAAAGTAGAGCCGTTAGCAGCGTTCTTCGCAGCCGGTGAACCTGAGGGTAAAAAGCTTCATCCATGCCCTGCAGGTCACTCATTGTCCGGGCCAGATATCATCGTGATCGGCGGTTCTGCCGGCAGCATTCAGCCGTTGAAAACCATCATCAATGGATTGCCCGGGTCTCTGCCGGCCGCGGTGTTCGTCGTGGTGCACCTGCCCGCCGAATACCCGAGCCTTTTACCCGAGATCCTGCAGCGGGAAACGGAGCTGCGGGTGGGCTTTGCCCAGTCCGGCGAAAAGCTGTGCGCCGGACATGTTTACGTCGCACCTCCGGACCAGCATCTTGAGTTGGGCAAAGACCGCTTGCGGCTCCATCACGGCCCGCGCGAAAACCGGCATCGGCCCGCGATTGACGTTCTGTTCCGCACCGCCGCCCGCAGCCATGGCAAGCAGGTAACCGGGGTGCTGCTGAGCGGCATTTTGGATGATGGCGCGGCCGGCATCTGGGCGGTGCAGCAGGCCGGTGGTCTCACCATCGTGCAGGACCCGCAGGACGCTGCCCATCCGGATATGCCGCTGGCGGCGCTCGAATGGATCCGGCCCGACCGCGTCTTGCCCGCCGCTAAAATCGATGTGCAAATCGCCGCATGGGCCGCCAATGGAAGATCGAGTGAACATGGCGCGGAAAGTTCAGCTCAGGAGTCAGAGCATGCCATGGCCAGTCAGGAAAATATTGAAGCCGAATCCGATGCCCGCATCAGCGGCCGGCCTTCGCCCATCGCTTGCCCGGAATGCCATGGGGTTTTATGGGAAGTGGAATCCCTGCCCAAACCCATGTTCCGCTGCCGCGTCGGCCATTCCTATTCACTGGAAACTCTGAACTGCGAGCTTTCGCTTGCCACGGAAGGCGCGCTCTGGGCCAGCCTGCGCATTCTTTCTGAAAAAGCCGCCATCATTGACCGCATGGCCAGCCGGGAAAGCGGTCCGCGCCTGCGCTATTTGAATGAGCAGCTCGAAACTTTCAACCAGCATATCGAAACCCTCAAGCAGGTAATCACGAATCTGAACATGAGGCAACCGCGCAAAACCCAGCGCCGGCCGCCCGCTGAGGCCGAAAAACCCGAAGGCACGGAATAAATTACGCAGTGCTTAGCCACTCAATCAACCAACGGACGTATCGTATTAAATAAGGGGAAGGCCGCCAATGCCCGAAATAGACTCGAAATCGAGCGTGGCAAATCCAGTGAGCGGCCGGCGTCCGGTGCTGCGTCTGCCCTGGCGGGGTGACTTCACCCTCCCGCCGCATTACGGAGGCAATGATCATAACCGCGGGAATTCTACGCCCTCCCTATTCCGCCTGCGCTGGGGTCTGCGGCTGGCCATGGCGGCGGTTGCGATGTTTTTTATAGCTCTTTGCGCGGCACAGGTTCTCTCGCGGCCGTCGCAAGGCACTCCGGAACTGCCCTGGCCATCCATTCTCTGGCTTAACACGGCCATCATTCTCGGCAGCGGCATCTGTCTCCAATCCGGCCTGCGGCAATTCCAATCGGGTAAAACTGCCACTGCGCGCTGGGCCTGGTCGGGGGCGGCGCTGCTGGGCGGACTGTTTTTAGCTGGCCAATGGCGAGCCTGGGGCGAGTTGCGCCAGGCCGGCTACTATGCCGCGACCACCCCCGGAAGTGCGTTCTTTTATCTGCTGACGGTGGCCCATGCCGTGCATATTGTTGCCGGCTTGATTTTGTTGAT
>JAJZKY010000277.1 GCA_021803885.1 Planctomycetota bacterium | reverse complement strand
TGGATACGGAGTACCACCAACAGCTAGAGACCTATGGCTCGATTATCCGAAAACTCCATCATGCGCGGGTAACGACACCCACGCCTATGGGTTGGTGGAGCTGGGCTGCTTATTACAATGGCTTGAATGAAGGAACAGCCATGACGAATGCCCAGTGGCTCACACAGCATTTGAAGCCGCTTGGCTATAACTTCTTTTTCATCGACGATGGATACATGTATGCCAGGGGAGAATACGCCACGCCGGATGCCACGCTCTTTCCGCATGGCATGGATAGTTTGGAAAGAAAGGCAAGTGGTCTTGGACTTATCCCCGGTGTATGGACAGCGCCGTTTGAAGTTTCCGAGCGTTCCTGGGTATATCAAAATCATCGCGACTGGCTGGTTCACAACGCCAAAGGCGATCCCATTCACCTTGGCTGGGTAAGTGACGACAAGGATGACCGTCTGTTCGCTCTGGACACTACAAATCCAGGTGCCCAGGACTACCTGAGAAAGACCTACTCTGAGATGGTAAACGTCTGGGGACTTCGCTACATCAAGATGGATTTTATGGATGATAGCTCGGTCGAAGGTAAGTTTTATCGACCGAATACAACCGCGATGGAAGCGCAGCGAATCGGATTTAGCATCATCCGCCAGACCGTTGGGAACGATGTTCTGCTGGACAAGGATGGGGGCATGATGCTGAATCCCGTTGGCTATTTTGATCTAGGACGTATCTCGCAGGATACGGGACACGCATTTGAGTCCAGCACCAAGGTCGCAGCGCCGGGAATTGCCGCGCGATATTACATGAATCGCAATTTCTATGTTTCAGACCCAGATGCTTTCTCCGTATCGACCCAGACACTAAAAGATCAATTGGCATGGCATGGCGGCCATCGTCCACTTACATTGGATGAGGCCAAGGTTTCCCTGGCGCTTGCTGCCGTCGCAGGCGGCATGTACGAGATCGGCGACGATTTGCCCACTTTGGGGTCGGAGCCGGAACGACTGGCGTTGATCCAGAACAAAGATATGATCGACATGGTGCGCCTGGGTCGGGCGGCCACTCCCGTGGATTTGATGACATACCTTCCCGAAGATGAGCAGCCCAGCATTTTCTTTCTCAAGGAAGATGGAAGGCAGAGCGTTCTTACCATTTTCAATTGGACGGAGCATGCAAGAACCCATGCGATCAAACTTGCCGATTTTGGACTCAAGGGAAAAGGGTCATACACGGTCTTTGACATTTTGGATAAAAAGAAAATCCACATTTCGGCATCGAACTCTCTGGTTGTAAGTCAACCGCTCCACTCAGTTCGCGTGCTGAAGATTGTCGATACCGGAATCGCAGCAAAAGCCCCAGTTATTCAAGCGCAACATCCATCCACCGCAAAGACGGGAGAGACCGTGGAGTTCTCTGCCAACCTTGCCACCCCGGAAACAGCAGTTGTTTCGTATCGCTGGGATTTTGGGGATGGTGTAATTCTGGAGGGCGCGAAGGTTAGCCACGCATATACATACGCGAACACCTACCATGTAAAACTCACTGCGCTTGGCCTGGACGGACTGACGGGGAAGGATGATTTCCGCATTCCTGTAACAGGAACGATTCGCACGAAGTTCCTCCCTGTAGCAGAGCAGCGGCGATACACAGGAAGCGAATAGAACAAGGGTAATGGTGTAAAGACCGCGCTTTGTCCAGCAAAAATTTCAGGCCCAGCAGATATCGCTGGGCCTGAGTTGTGCGTAGGCAGTGCTCTTCTGGTTAGAAGTGGACGCTTACGCTGCCGTAGGCCGTGACCGGAGCGCCGGGGTAGGCCGTGACGTAGTTATAGGCGTACTGCGATCCAGCCGGAGCTGTTGATGAGGTGTTAAAGTAGCTGCCGGCAGAAATATATTCAAACTCGTTATACCCGGTGTTGAAGACGTTCAGCGCCATAAATTTGAAATCCAAGAGCTTGTATGGAACCTCCGCGCCAAGGTTGAACGTAGCATAGGCTGGCATGGTTACAGTTTTGCTTGGTGCTGGACTCGTACAAGCCCCGCCCGATTCGGCGCAGTTATCAAAGACATGCTGGCTGCCAATGAACTGGAACGAGGCTGTAGGCTCGATGGTAAAACGCTTTGCAACATGCGTAGTATAAATGGCACCGACATTTAGCGTGGAGGTCGGCACGTAGGATACCGGGTAGCCGTTATAGTTCAAGCAGCCAGCAACAGGTGTTCCATTGGGATTTGTACAGGTTGCCGCGCCATTTACGAAAAGTCCGCCCGTGATATAACTGCTATAGCTGGCGGCCTCGATGTTTGCATTGGCGAAGAGATGCAGGTTGTGGATGGGGTCATCGTCGGCAAAGATATTGACGCCGTTATAGTTAGAAGTTCCATTGGCATCATAGGCGTCGCCGTTGGCCAGAGTGGTGTCAATCTCCTGGTTGGCAAACTGCTGATGGTAGTAAGCGGCGCCGAAGATGAAATTGTTGCGGAAGCCAGTTCCCTCCGTGTGTATCTTGAATCCACCTTGATAATAGGTTCCGCGCTCCAGGTGATAACTGACGGGATCGACGGCCTGAAACATTCCGCCGCCTCCGCCCAGCTCCGGCGTGCGCAGCGCCTCATAGAATCCGCCGTAAAGGTTCAGCCACGGGCGCACATTCACTGTAGCGTCCACGGATGGCTCAACCCCACTGCGATTTTCGTTGGCGGCGGGGCAGGCATCCTGCACTCCAACAGTTCCCGATGCGCCAGAGCCGGGGATGTACCGACAATGTGTGCTCAGGGTTGCTCCTGATGCAAGGTTAAAATCCTGCTGCACGGCGCTGTAAAAGCCTGTGGCAAATCCAACGTAGCGAATGCCAGGCGTGATATGCAGCGATGAGATGGGATGAATGTCATCCTGCAGAAACAAGGAAAAGTCGTTGGTGTTGAAGTAGCTGGAGCGGATATTACCGCCCTGGCTTGCGGTTGTCTTGGAGCCACCCCACGCGGGGCCATAGAAGTTGTTCCGGCTATTGTACAGATCGTGAATGAAGTAGCCGCCACCACTGACCGTGTTCCACGGCAGGCGTTTCGTGATAAGGAGTTTGTCTCCAAAGGTGTCAGAGTATGGATTGTTGTATTCGTTCTGCTGCTGGTTTCCGGTAGGGCCGGAGAGATCCTGATAGGCATCATTGAGGCGATTGTGTAAGCGCGCGATGTGCATGTACCAGGATAGGTTTTGCACGGTGGTGTTGTTGTCCAGCTTCACATTCTCCCGCCCGTAGATCAGCCCCATTTGGTTGACATCGTACTTGTTGTAGATGTTATACGCCAAGGTGCTGTAGTAGCCCGATGTTGGCTGGCTGTACTGCTGACTGGTACTTGGATTTCCATCCACCGTGATGTACGGGTTGGCTGCAATCGGGATTACCTGCGACCGATAGCCGCCAGCATAGGAGTAATAGCCTCCCAGTTCCAAGCTGCTCCCCTGAAAGGTTTTCAGCACCTTGGCCTGAACGGCCCAATCCTTGCTGGGGTTGGCGAACCCATCCGGGGCCACGCGGAAGTCGTTGCCGCTTCCCGTGCCGCCAGAAACTACTGCCGACCAGCCGTGATACAGGCCGGTGCTGCCGCTGGCAACAATATCCTTTTGCTGGTAGCTGCCGTATGTGGTGGTTACCATTCCATGCGGCGTTGCGGTCGGTTGCAGCGGAGTAAACTCAATCGAGCCGCCGACGTTGGTGTACCAGCGATCCGTAGGATTGCCGGGGCCATAAGTAACGTTGGTGTTCTGGATGAGGCCATTTTCCGGGAGGGTAGCTGACGGCCACAGATCTGTTCCAGGATCGACGATGGGCACGCCATCAAACGTAACACCCAGAGCGCCGCCGCCGGTGTACCCACCGTAGCCGCCCCAGCCCTGGTTCAGTCCATTGAGTGTGATGGTGTACTTGGTGGCGCCTGTGTCGCCGTAGCCCGTGACGATGGCACCCGGAGCGGTGGAGATGACCTGCGCGCCACCAGCGACCGGGCCGACCATGTTCATCTGTTGGCGGTCAATTACGCGAACGGACTGGGCGGATTCAAAGACTTTTTCCTGTGAAGGCTGCGTGGTGACTCCATCCAGATCACCATGCACCGTCACCGTCTGCTGCGCGACCTGAACCAGCAGTTTGGCATCAGCATCAACCATCTGACCGGAATGTACTTCCAGAGATTCGGAGAAGGCTTGGAATCCATCCTTGGTGATAATCAGCGTGTAGCCATCTGGGTTGGAGATGGAAACACTATAGCTTCCATCCTGTCCCGTTGTTGCTGTTATCGCTTTTTGTGACATGGAGTTGGTCAGCGTTACCAGTGCGCCCGACACCACGTTTCCCTGCTCATTGGTGACGGTGCCCCGGACGATGGCCGGGCTGGCTGCAAACACCGATGCTCCACTGACCAGGAAGAGGATGAAAGCGCCTGCAAGTTTCAAAAATTTGGACATCTAAGACCTCGCCGAAAGATTATGTTGCGTGGGCACACACGAATCTGCTTCAATCACTGCCTCGGAATCATAGAACGCAATAAGCAGCCGTGGTTTATCCCACGCATTATGGGAACAGGCGTATGTGTAGGCGCGTTAAACGTGGCGTGAATTTAGCGTGAGAGGAAGATGAAAGGAATGTTACCGGGGCAGGAGAATCCGCCAATCCCGATTCTTTGAGTTGGCGGATAGCCCGGTTTTACACATTTGCGCAGAGACTACTCTGGTGCTTGTAAGGGATGCAATATTCCTGATGCCCAAGAATCTCCGCAGCGGTGCGCTTTCCGGCGGCCACGGCCAGGATTGCCTCGTATATTTCCCGTCCTACTTCGGCAAGCGTCGCCTCGCCAGTAATGATGCGCCCCGCATTCACATCCATGTCGCCGCTCATTCGCGCATAGGTCTTGGGATTGCCGCACACTTTTAGAACCGGAGAGATCACACTTCCAATCACGCTCCCGCGCCCGGTCGCAAACACAACAAGATGCGCGCCACTGGAGATCAGGTCGAGAATTCCTTCCGAATCATTGGGATTGCTGTATCCGAACAGAAACGCGGACGGGTCTGGCACAGAGTCAAGCACGAACAGTCCCTTCCCTGAAGGTTTCTCCGCCACCTTGATGACACCCGATATGTCCCGGCTCCCGCACTTCATAAAAGCGCCCATAGACTTTTCTTCGATGGTGCTCAGCCCGCCACTCTCATTTCCAGGAGCAATCGAGAACTGGCCAACCTGTTGTGAAAAATGCTCTGCCTTTTCAATTGCCCTGGAAAGCTGCGCCGCAACGTCAGGGTTCGCCGCCCGCCGCGCAATGATGTCCCTGCACCCCACCATCTCCAGCGTCTCTTCGATGATGACCGTCGCCCCGGCATCGACAAGCAGGTCGAAGGCGTGGCCAATTGCGGGATTGGCCGCGATGCCCGATGTTCCGTCCGAGCCTCCGCATTCCGTGCCCACGATCAAATCCGATACACGAAGTTGCACGCGGGGCGCGGTCTCGATCTCCGCCAACATGCGCGCCACGATCTGACGCCCCTGGGCAATGCTCGCTTCCGTTCCGCCCGCCTCCTGAATGCGGAGCACCTCCACCGGCCTGCCCGTGGCGCGGATGGCATCCGCAAGCGCGCTTGCGTCTGTCCCCTCGCATCCTAGGCTCACCAGCAGAGCCGCGCCGACGTTGGCATGTGTGGCCAGCGCAACCATGAGCCGCGAGGCATATTCGTTCTTGTAGCAGCCTGGAAATCCCACAGACTGGACGCGAGGATCAATCTCCGCAATTCTCTGGGAGACGAAGGAGGAACACTCGACCGTGTGAATGCAAATCACATAGTTGCGAATGCCGGGGACTCCCGTCGGACGAGCGTATCCCAAAATATGATCCATTACTTCGCCTCCTTTTTCTCTGCGTAATACGAGCCAACATTATGGGTGTGTACCCACTCGCCCGCAGCCACGGGGGCCGTCGCAAAACCAACGGGGACGCCATACTTCAGAATGGCCTCCCCGGCGGCAATGGGTCGCATAGCCAGCTTGTGGGCAAACTGTATCCCCTGCTGGGCTGTCAAACGCAACGGTGTCTCCGCGCCAAGGACGGCAACGACAGACTTCGTTGCAATGTCATCCAGCGCCACAGCAACGTTGTCTTTTGGATGCAATAGCAAAACCCGCGCCACGTTTTCCTCCATCTGATCGAATCCTGTTGTCTACCGTCCGCTTCAGCCCCAGATTAGAGAACTCCTGCACAAGTCCTTCTTGAGAAGTCGCATTCCCTCAGGGGCTGAAGCCCGCGTTGACTTTACTGCGTTTACGGCGCGGCTGAAGCCGCGCCCCTTCAAAACGCAAACCTGCTCAGAGATTCTTTACATGCTATGCTTCCGTTCCATTTCCTTCAGAAACACGGATTCCCTCCTGC
>JAJZKY010000276.1 GCA_021803885.1 Planctomycetota bacterium | reverse complement strand
TGTACCCGTGAGCGTGATGCTGTTGCTGATCGTCAGTTCCGCACCCGTGTTGACCGTCATCGCCGTGTCCAGCGTCCCGCCGCTCCAGGTGTTCGTACCCGTCAGCGACACCATGCCGCCGCCACTGATGGTGCCCCCGCTGAAATTCATGGAATTCACATTAAGCGTATACCCGCCCAGCGCCAGCGTCCCGCCGCTGATGTTCACCTGGCCGCCGTTGACACTGCTGATCGTCGTGTTGCCGTCCAAAGTGAACGTCTCGCCGGCGAACTGCAATATGCCGCCGTCGGCGGTGAACGCCGGGCTGGTGTTGCTGACGTTGGCATTGCTTCCGCCCGCCTGCAGATTCAGTGTTCCCGCATCCACCGCCACCGTGCCCGTGGATTGGTTGTTCAACGCCACGCCGGCGCTGTTGTAGCTCTGAAAATAGGTCGTTGCCGTGTTGCCCGTCTTCTCCAGCAATCCATCATTGTTGAATGCCACCGCCGTGGCATCGGCGGCTATAAACGTTCCGCTGTCGGCGATGTCAAACACCCCGACACCTTCGTTGTTGATCGCCGCTCCAGCACCCAACGTGATGTTGCCGTTGGTCCAGTCCACCGTCCCGTAGTTATCCAGCGTTGTACCCGTGAGCGTGATGCTGTTGCTGATCGTCAGTTCCGCACCCGTGTTGACCGTCATCGCCGTGTCCAGCGTCCCGCCGCTCCAGGTGTTCGTACCCGTCAGCGACACCATGCCGCCGCTGCCGCCGCTGATGGTGCCCCCGCTGAAATTCATGGAATTCACATTAAGCGTATAGCCGCCCACCGCCAGCGTCCCGCCGCTCATATCGACCTGGCCGCCGTTGTTCATTTTCGCCGGCGACGTGGGCACTGGGAAGACAGCGCTTGCTGAGACGTTTGGTGATGCAATCGCGCGTGAGGCGAAAATCGGCGTCACGCTTTACTCAATGAGCTTGAACGCCCGCGGCACCGGTGCCGTGGGTGAGATGACAAGCCTTATCTCTGCGGCCTTCGGCGAGGTGCGCGATGCGGCGAAGAAGGTGGCGAGCCGCGGCGGCAAACACCGATCCGGTGTGATCCTGCTCATTGACGAGGCCGACGCACTTGCGCAGTCTCGTGAATCGACTCAGATGCACCACGAGGACCGCGCCGGCGTCAATGCTCTTATCCGCGGCGTGGACGATCTGGCCACGGGCACTCTACCTGCGATCGTCGTCATGTGCACCAATCGCCTGGATGCTATCGATCCCGCTGTTCGACGCCGCGCGGCCACAACCTTTACCTTTACCCGCCCTGGCGAAGTACAACGCCACGCGATTCTTGACCCAGTGCTGGAAGAGGTGGGTTTTACAAAGCAGCAGATTAGGGAGGTCGTGGAAATGACCGGCTCCACCAAGGACCGCGAATACGGGTACACATACTCGGATATCACGCAGCGCATCCTGCCGGGAATGTTGCTGGCGGCTTACCCCGCCAAGCCCATCACTTTCGACCTCGCAAAAGAAGTGGTGGAGAACCATCCTCCAACGCCACCGTTCAAGGAAAGTCCAAATGGAAACGAAGGAAAACGTCATGCCTGACAACAAGGTACCACTTAGAAAGCTATTCCTCCATCTGCAGGAACAGATGGCGACCAAACTTAACACGAGCCGAAAGTGCATCCCTCATCAGGGCGTCAAGGGCGACGCTTCGGAAGAGTGCTGGCGAGTGATGCTCCGCGAATATCTTCCCAAGCGATACCGCGTCGAGAAGGCATTCGTTGTCGATTCACTCGACCAGTGCAGCGACCAGATCGACATCGTTATCTTCGACCAGCAGTATTGCCCATTTCTCTTTAACCAGGACGGCGCGTACTACGTGCCTGCTGAAAGCGTATACGCGGTTATCGAGGTCAAGCAGGAGATTAATAGAGAAATGATTGAATATGCTGCTAAGAAAGCGGCGTCAGTGCGTCGGCTCAAGCGCACAAATGCCGTCTTTTCAACCGCCAGCGGTCCAATGAAGAAGCACAAAATGTTTGATATCCCGGCTGGCATTGTTGCTCTCAGCTCCCAGTGGAATCCGCCTTTCGGAATCGCGTTTGACGATGTCGTCAAGGAGATGGCAACGCGCGACGGTCTCCGCGTCGACTTCGGATGCGCTATTCAAGATGGGGCATTTAACATCACCTATGTAGCCCCCAACGTTCCCACGGTTAATAGGTCACACCACGAGATTTCGCTCGTCACCTTCTTTTGGGACCTCGTTGCGAGACTCCAAGCTCAAGGGACTGCGCCCGCCATTGAAGTGCCTGAATACTTCAAGGCTCTTGGCTGATTTCATTCCTGGATACTGGACATCAGGCACGGATCAACAATCGTGATGGCAATCCTCCTTATTGCGATCTCAATAGTATTACGTTACGTGGCAAAAATACGTCAGAAAAGATGTTTTTACCAAGTCAGCAGCCGTACACGTATTGCAGGAACGTGATTCTGCTTGATCGGGCCATAGTAGCGACTGTCAAAACTGTTCCAGATGCGGCTGGAATAGACAAAATATTCATGTGGCCCAAGCACACAATCGGCCCGCCAGTGCGGCAGCAACCGGCCTTTTTCGTCGTGCGTGTAGATGGGCGCGATTTTCCGGCCGTTGATATAAAGCCAATGGCCCATGGTATCGACTCGGTCGCGGGGTCCAGCCGCGATGGGTTTGAGGATGTACCAGTTCCGGCCCATCTGACCTGTACGTTGGCGAATGTACGACCACGCCCGAGCCGGAATCCGAAAATCCACAATGCGCCCGACCGCAGGCCGTTCATCCACTCGGAGATACAATCCCGGCGCCACGCTGGGCGAGGTGTTGATCACAATCTGCCGATCCGCCAGCAGCCATGAAATCACCATCCAGACGCTCAACAATCCCAGGGGCCAGGCCAGTTTTCGCATGGCTTTCAGTTGAGGCACGCCTTACTCCAGCCACGGGGAATTCTGACATAACCATCCTGGAAACACCGTGAAATCTGAATTTGATGACCCAGGATTGAAAATAGAACCGATGGCAGATTGTCCGGCGAGCTGCCACAATCACGTATCTGATCCAGTATCTGCAAAAACCCGTCCACCGGCCCGTCCGCGCCGGCCGGTCCATCTTGTTCAATCAAGGCATGCACCAGCACCTTGCCCGACACATCCGGCACCTTGACGCCAATCGTGGGTGTTTCCAGGGCTTCCAGTACTGCCAAAACGCGATGCTGGCTGCCATCGTTACGCCGCGTCCACCACACCACGCCAAACCGCTGCGTCGCAAAGAAATCATGGATGGTTTCGACATAACCGTCACGCTGAACCTTCCGCTCGGCCACGGGAGTGCCAAAGCAAAGCCGGCAAATTCTTTGGCCAGGCTGGTCGTAGGCGAACAAACGGGCTGCGGGTGGCAGCTTCAATAAACTCATAGGAAATGCGGCATTTTTCATGGCAGGCTACTCCATTCATTGCGGCAAATGGCGTTGTACCCCAAGTAACAAGGCCACTTGCCGCAGGCGGGTTAACTACCTAACATACTACGAACAAGTTGCGGTGAAGTCAAATGAAAGATCACTCACATTATCACTCACTTGACTTTTACCGTAAATTTGTGGTTAAATGTAGGTGTTATGCCAGCGTTTGGTGACATCCTCAAAGAGTTGCGGCACAAGGCCGGTTGGAAGCAGGAATACCTTGCCGAGAAGGTGGGCATTTCGCGCGAGCATGTAGCTCGCCTGGAAGCCCAGAAGAACCTGCCCCAGCAGGGAACTTATCGCCGAATTGCCGAGGCATTCGGGTTAAGCGTCGAGGAACTGGATGGACTTTGGCGGGCTTCACGTATTGAGCAATACCGTGGCACACTGGACCGTAGAGCACCGATCATCAACCGGGCGCCGGCCGGCCAGGCCGCGGATTATTCCGAATTGGACGGAGATAACGGCATTGGCCGTGATTATATATCCGTCGTCGGCACCGGTATCGACGATCCTCTGGCCTTTGCCTTTGAAGTTGTCGGTGATTCAATGACGCCGGCCTTTGCGTCGGGAGAACTGTGTCTGTGTTCACCGAACACGCCGATCGAAGATGGCGATGCGGTCTACGTGCGTTTCAGTCCCGAACTGGACAGCGAGTGCACCTTTAAGCGTGTTTACGACCTGAAGGACGGCCGGGTGGAACTGCGGGCCGACAACCCGATCTATAAGCCCATGATCGTGGCCAAGGAGCACATTGTGCGGATGAGTTATGTGGCGGCGAAGATTACCCGCTTCGACAAAAAGAAACGCGGGGCGGTTTAGGTCCGCCACAATGGCGTTTGCCGGTTACGCTTCGCCAGCGGCGCTGCCGAAGCGTTCCCGATGCCGCATGGCAATGCTGCCGCGGGCATCGGCGTTCTGTTCAAGCCAATGAAGTATCAGGGCTTCCAACACCAGTTTGGGATTGGCCAGATGCCGGGCGCAATCTTCCTCAAAGGAGTCGAAGAGTTCGGTGTTGAATCGGTAGGTGCGCTGCATGGTCAGCGGCTTACGGGCCGACTCCAAAGATTTCGCGGGTTTGCTTCGCTTTGCCATAATGCACCTACCTTATGCCAGGACGATGAAAACCGCAAGTCGCCTACTGCTTTTGCATTTGTTGACTTTAATTATACCACCATGCTACAATGAGCACAATGAAGCAGGAACCACTTAAAAGGACATGCGAATGAAGACGATCACCGAAACAAAACAGCACGCCCAATTGTTGACCGTGCCGGAAGCCGCCCAGCGGCTCGGCATCAGCTCACGCAAGGCATGGCAATTGATTTCCGAAGGCCAGCTTCACACGGTCCGCATCGGCCTGCGCAGCACGCGAATTGCCGATTCGGAAATTGATGCCTTTATCAAGCGGCTCCAAGAGATGGCCACGCATCGAAATTGAAATACTCCGTAGCCCCCGCCGCGACGCGTCACCAGTTAGACTTCGGAATTAGATACAATTATGGGCTGAACAGCCCGAAAGTCAGGAGGTTAATTATGGCCAGCGTATTCAAACGTTCGATATGGCTGCATCCCGCAACCGGAAAGGCTTGCCGGAAGGACACACCAGGTGCGAAGCCCGCTCGAAGCCGTGTCTGGTACTACAAGGTCATTGGCGACAAGCGAAGTTACTCTGGCTACACGGATAAAACCGCTACCGCAGCCAAAGCCACCGAGCACGAAAAGCGTCTGGCCCGGGGAGAGCAGGGACTCATTGATCGCTTTTCCGAACACCGAAAATGCTCATTAAGCAATCACGCCGATGACTTCGTCAACGATTTGAAAACCAAACAGCGCGATTCGATGTACGTTTACACTGCTGGGCGGATACTCAAACGCCTAATTGAGGAATGCACCTGGACAAATGCCGCCAGTGTTACGCCCGACTCGTTCGTAAAATGGCGGCAGAAGCAAAACCTTGCACCGAAAAGCCTTAATGAATATCTAGCCTTCGCCAATGGCTTGTTCAACTGGATGGTCAAGCATGACCGGCTACAAGCCAATCCCTTACGCCACGTAGGCAAGGTAGAGGCCCGTGGCAAGGAACGGCGCGTGCGTCGGGCACTGACCGATCCTGAAGTCATAAGGCTATTGTCTTGCTCCGGACCAAGGAAGCCGGTCTACCTTCTCGCCCTGATTACGGGCTTGCGCAAGGATGAACTTGCGCATCTTCACTGGGCTGACTTACACTTGGACGCTGTTCGGCCGTTTTTGACAGTGCGGGCAAGCATCAGCAAAAACCACAAATCGGCGACGATCCTATTGCGTGATGATGCCGTCCAAGAGTTGCGAACACTCCGATCCGCCGACAGTGCCGTTGATGACGATCCCGTGTTCCGCACCATGCCGACCATCTATCGGTTCAAGAAAGATTTGGTCCACGCGGACATCGCATACAAGGATAATCAGGGGCGCCAGGCCGATTTTCACGCCCTTCGGCACACCTTTGCCACCAACCTTGCCCGCGCCGGTATCAATCCCCGGATTTGCATGGAACTTATGCGTCATTCGGACATGAAGCTCACCACGAAAGTTTATACGGATACCACCATGCTGGCGACCGGCGACGCCGTCGAAGCCTTGCCGCGATGGAACACTCCCGCCACCAGCAACCAGGAAAACAAGGCCACCGGCACCGACGACCAAGCCATTTCACCTTCGCTGGGTAGCACCATAGGTAGCACCATCAACTCTGCTTTTTCGTGCTCCGGGCCGCGCCAGGCTGCACTAGGTTCCGCAGCGGAACCAGTGCGGAAAACCATCAAAAACATTGGGAATTCGCACGAAAATGCGCTGATCGGCGCGGGGTTGCAGGAAGGCGGGAAAAACTGGGGGACTAGGATTCGAACCTAGACAAACAGATTCAGAGTCTGCTGTGCTACCGTTACACCATCCCCCAAGGGATTGCAGTA
>JAJZKY010000275.1 GCA_021803885.1 Planctomycetota bacterium | reverse complement strand
ATTTTTTATCTCAACAATGGCCGTCACGGTCTTCCACTCCGACTCACGCGGCTTCGGGCTGCTTTCGTCCATCATGGCGGTGGGCACCTTGTCCGGGGCATTGTTTGCGGCCCGTCAGGAAAAGACGAGGTTTGCCTCGCTGATGGTGGGAGCTGCCGTCTTCGGGGTGGGGTGTGCTTTTGCTGCACTTGCGCCAGGCTATTGGTGGTTTGCAGCCGCTCTGGTCATCGTCGGTGCAGCAGCTATCACGTTCACCAATGGCACCAACAGCCTCATGCAGCTCTCGACAGAACCATCGATGCGGGGAAGAGTGATGGCCCTCCGCGTCGGCATCGCACTTGGAGGAATGGCGGTCGGCGCTCCGATCCAGGGCTGGATTGCAAACCATTTCGGCCCGCGCTGGTCGCTTGGAATCGCCGCTGCTGCCGATTTCACCGCAGCGCTCGTGGCAGTTCTTGTTATTGCACGGCGAAAGGACTCCGCGACAGCGCAATCCTGAGACCTGTGAAGCCGGTTGTGATCAGAGGTTGTGAAATCCTATTTCTCTCGACTGGCGATATCAGGGCTTACCACGTTTCCAGCCGTCGGCGGACTGGGAACGTGGTTTGGCGATAATTCACTTAGGAAGGTCTCGTACTCAGAAAATCTCCTACGGGTGCCACTATAGGGTGACTTTCCGGCCCTAACCTGCAATCATTCATGACACAATGTCCATCCCTGACTATCAGTCCCTGATGCTTCCTGTTTTGAAAGCCGCAGCGAAAGGCGAGGTTCGTATTGGTGCCGTAGTCGACGAGCTTGCAGATCAGTTGCAGTTGAATAGCGAGGAGAGGGCTGCACTTCTGCCCTCTGGAAAGCAGACGATCTTCAGTAATCGGGTCCATTGGGCAAAATCGTATTTGAGCAAAGCGCAGCTAGTTGAACTAACGCGCCGAGCTCATTTCACGATCACGCCACTCGGAAGATCCGTTCTGGAAAAGAACCCTGCCGCCATTGATAACCACTTCCTTGATCAGTTTGAGGGGTTCCGGCAGTTTCGAGAGCGGTCAACCGACGGCGAAACAGAAACTGTAGTTCCGGTAGAGCTTCCTATCACGGATACGAAGCAGACACCTGATGAAATTATGCGAGCCGCGCACCAGCAGATTGACAGCGCGCTCGGCCAAGATCTCCTTGATCGGATCCGCAGTGCACCGCCAGATTTCTTCGAAAGGCTTATCGTCAATCTGCTTCTGAGCATGGGCTATGGCGGATCGCGCGCAGACAAGGCCGGCCGCACACTTGGGCGCTCTGGAGATGACGGGGTGGATGGCGTGATCGACCAAGATCCCCTTGGTCTGGATCGGGTCTATATACAGGCAAAACGTTACGCGGCGGGTAACAACATCGGCCCCGGTGCGATCCGCGACTTCTTTGGCAGTCTCGACCGTCACAAGGCAAGCAAGGGGCTTTTCGTGACGACCTCGACCTTCTCTTCCGCAGCAAGGGAAACGGCGGAATTTCTTAGCAAACGCATCGTGCTCCTCGACGGCATGCAGCTTGCGGCCCTTATGATTCAGCAAAATATTGGCTGTAGGGTGGAAGACACGCTCTACATCAAAAAGCTTGATGAGGAGTTCTTCGAGTCGTAGTTCGAGCGTTGCTGGATTGTCAAAAAGCCCTCAGTTGTCGCCAACAGATGGTATGAGAAGGCCGGTCTCCAGCGGGATGCGCTAAGCTCCCAAATTATCGACGCGCTCAGAGGCGCAAGAGATAAAGGAGGCCGGCAGTGAAAAAGATTACCACCAGAACGGGACTTAGGACTGGCAAGCTGCAGGGTCAGCAGCTGACGATTGGGCTCGACGTTGGAGATCGGTCGAGCTTCTACTGTGTACTCAACGGAAAGGGCGAAGTGGTTCTGGAAGCGAAAGTCGCGACCCGCCCGGAAGCGCTGAAAGAGGTCTTCAGCAGGATGCCGCGCAGCCGAATCGCACTGGAGACCGGAACGCACTCACCATGAATCAGCCGACTGCTGTCGGAGCTGGGGCATGAGGCGATTGTGGCGCATGCACGTGATGTTCGTCTGATTGGGGAGAGCCGGCGGAAGGATGACAGAATCGACGCGCAGACTCTCGCCCGGCTGGCACGTATCGATCCCCAGTTGCTGTCACCGATTCAGCATCGCAGCGCTGAGGCGCAGGCTGATTTGTCGGTGATCCGGGCGCGCTACGCGCTGGTACGCGCGAGGACGGCGCTGATCTGTGCAGCCAGGGGGCTGACGAAATCGTTTGGAGAACGGATCCGCGGCCGGAATCCAAAGGCGTTCAGGGCGGAGATGGGAGAAACGCTGAGTCCGCAACTACGGGTCGCACTGACACCGCTGTTGGATGCGCTGGAAATAATTACGGAGCGGATCCACGATTATGACGCTCAGATCGAGCAGCTGGCTGAGGAGAAGTACCCAGACGTAGCGTTGCTCAAACAGGTAAAGGGCGTAGGAACGCTGATCGCGCTGACCTACATCCTGACGCTGGAAGATCCACGCCGCTTCCGAAAGAGCCGTGACGCAGCCTGCTACGTGGGACTACAGCCGGGCAGACGGAACCCCGGACAGAGCGAACCACAACTGCACATCACGCGGGAGGGAGACTCGTATCTGCGCATGGTTCTGGTGCAGGGCGCGCAGCATATCCTTGGTCCCTTTGGCGAAGACTCCGATCTCAGGCGATGGGGACTGCAGTTGGCGGAGCGTGGCGGCAAAAACGCGAAGAAGCGCGCCATCGTCGCAGTAGCAAGAAAACTGGCGGTCCTGCTGCACAATCTCTGGATCAGTTGTGAGGAATACAAACCGCTGCACAATACAGGCAAGCGCAGACCGGCAGCGGCATAGATCAGCGAAAGGCTTGAATACACCACAGCAACACACCGGGTTCCGGCGACTGCGCCCTTGGCCAGGACCACTCTGGATCGCTGATCGAGAGAGAGGTCGTCCAACAGATGGCAGCGCCGACTGTATCGAGAACACCAATGTGCACCGAGCGCATGAGCCGCTCACCAAGAGTGCGGATGGAAGGGTGGACGACAGCTCAGACCTGGTGATCGAGAGTGGTGAAGACAGCTCGCGAAAGGAGCATACGTGTGTTTTTCTTCGCCCGGATCACCCAGCTATGGCTGGCTGCGGCGCCCCTCAAGGCTCCAGATGAACTCGCTGCGCTCGGCCTTGACCGCCGCCCCAGCCCGCCACGAATCGAACAAAATATCTGGGCGAAGAAAAACATCAGATATGAACTTACCCAACCATAAAAGCTCTTGACTTCGACTGGCCTTCTCATGGAAGGCCTTACCACGTTTCCAACCGCTGGCAGACTGGGAGCGTGGTTTGGCGATTTCGCGTAAAGTGAGAGCCGCCTCTTCCGAGACGCGCTTTCCAAGTTATCGATCGTAAGCTTGCATAATTCGGAGCCACCTTAGCGCGGCTCGGCGCGAACGGCTGAGACAGGGGAACGAAACCCTTCGCCGCGAGCACGCTTCAGGTAGTCTTCGAGGCGCTGCCCCCGTTTTTGCGTGAAGGTGCGGTCCACGAGGGTGAGGGCTTCGATATGGTCCACTCGAAAGTTTCGGAAGTCAGCACGTGTCTCACACCACGCCGCCAGAGTCCAAACGCCGGACCAAAATGCGAGCGCGAGCGGGCGCACGGACCTTGTCACGTCCGGTGTCAGGGACTCTCCGACGTGCCGGTATCGGAACTGCACTACCTTTCGACTGAGGCAGGCGCCATGCAGCGTGTCCAGCAGAAGACGTTGCGGTTCCGGCATCTGATAAGCAGGCGCATAGAGAGCGATGCTATCGAGTTGGGCAGCGAGTTCGGCGGGCAGAACCGCTTCGATCCGCACGAGGGCCGACGCGGCGGCATCGGCGATCTGCCGCCCTGCCCATGCACGCACGAGGCGCGCTCCGAGCACCAGTGCGGTTAGCTCTTGCACACTGAAGAGCAAGGGCGGAAGATCGAAGTCACGACGGAGGGTGTAGCCCATTCCGGGCTCTCCCTCGATTGGCTGACCGGCATCCTGTAGATCGCGGATATCGCGATAGATTGTCCGTTCGGACACCTGAAGCCTTTCCGCAAGCGACCGTGCCGTCTTGAGGCGGCCCGAACGTAGCAGTTGCACAATGCGAAAGAGACGATCTGCGCGGCGCATACGGTGAGTTTAGATCGCTGCCGAGGGGGCACGATAGCATTCAGCGCGAATGGAGGCCGACCTGGTTCCCCTCTGAATCGGTAATCACGGCATAGAATCCGAAGCCACCGTCGATAGCGGTGCGAGGCACGAGTAGCTTGCCACCGTTCTGCTGCGCGCGTTCCAGCACTTGGTCCAGTCTGCCGTCGACGTTCAGATAGACCAGGGTGCCGACTGCCGCTGGTCTATGGCCTGGACGCTCGACCAGACATCCTCCCACGCCGGACTCGCCGATGGGAAACATCCTGCATGGTTCGGCTCCCGGCCATGGACGGAGCGTCATACCCAGAACTGCCTCATAGTAAGAAGCGGCGCGTTCGATGTTTATGGTGGGGATCTCAGACCACGTTACGGCGTTACGCTCGAACTTGCTCATCGGGATACCTCGGACAGGGATTGAACTGCAAGTGCAGTGTAGGAAGGCGCTGCTGACAGCATTGTGTCAGGAGGTTTCTGACGGATTGAAAAAAAAATGTCAGCATGAACCCCACTCTGATGCATGCTGGTCATCATGTCCCATCTATCGAAGTCCAGGCCGAAGGTCCCGCACGAATTTGTGCTGGAAGCTCTTGCAGCGTTACATCCAGAGGTTCGACGACTGTTTTCAGGATTCGGAGTTTACAGCGGCAATCGACTGCTCATGGTACTCAGAGACCACGTCAGGTCTCCGCGGGATAACGGCATCTGGCTGGTCTTGTCGGAGGGCACCGATGCCGCGGACGAAAACCTGCGTCGGGACTTTCCGTCGATCCGACGTATCGAGTTGCTGCACGGCAAGATAGGCCACTGGCTGCTCCTGCCCAGTGACGATGCAGATTTTGAGGCGTTGGCCTTGCGCGCGTGTGAACTCATTCTTCGCCACGATCCACGGCTAGGCCGCACTCCACAATCCAGACGATAGCCATGGGGCGCCGGTCGGTCTCCGCGAGTTCATCCCTACAAAACGGGCTCTCTTCCTGGTTTCCGGCTACGACATCGCTGAAGGAAAACTGAAGCAGAGCCGACTTCCGAGGACCAATCTAGTACCGTGACCTCGTAGATTCGTAATCAAGTTTGGCACTTTTGTGGGGCCCGATCCGGGCGTTATAGCGGAAGCATGGGATGGCACAATAGATTGCAGATTCGGCTTTCGCGGCAGGAGCGGCAGCAGATCGACGAGTTGCTGAGCGGCGGAGTACAGCCAGTGCGGGTGGTGATTCGAGCGCTGGTGCTTCGCCAGATGGATGATGGCCGGTCAACAGTGGAGGCCGGAGCCGGAGTGGGCGCCTCGGCCAAGGTGGCTTGGGCGATTGGCAAGCGCTATCTGGAAGGTGGGCTGGAACGTGCCCTCTACGATGCGCCTCGTCCGGGGCAAAGGCCGTTGCTGGATGCCGAACAGGGGCAGCGCATCATTGCCATGGTGTGTGGACCACCACCGGCAGGTCGAGCGCGCTGGACGGTGCGGTTGATTGCCCACGAGGCGGTGAAGCGTAAGTTGGTGGGGCATATGGCTCCGGAGACTGTTCGGATTCTGCTTCAGAGCCACGACCTAAAGCCGTGGCGGGAAAAAAATGTGGTGCGTGGCGACGCTGGATGAGGACTATATCCGTCGTATGGAAGATGTTCTGGCTTTATACGAAAAGCCGCTCTCGGAAGAGGAACCTGTGGTCTGCATCGATGAAAAGCCGGTAGTGCTGCATCGCGACCTTCGCGCTCCTTCGCCCGCTCGGCCAGGACAGTTGGCGCGGCGCGATTATGAGTACAAGCGTTGTGGCACGGCCAATGTCTTTTGCGGCGTGGAGCCCAAAGCCGGCCGGCATTTCCCGAAAGCCACGCCTAACCGCTGCGCTGCCGAGTTCGCCGACTATATGGTGGAGATCGTCGCCCGCTATCCGCAGGCCAGGACGATTCATCTGGTTCTGGACAACTTGAATACGCACGGACGCAAGTCGCTGACCGGACGTTACGGCGAAAAGTTAGGTGGTCTATTGTGGGACCGCTTCACAGTCCATTACACGCCCAAGCACGGCAGTTGGCTCAACCAGGCCGAGATCGAAATCAGCATGCTCAGCCGCCAATGCCTGGGTAAACGCAGAATTGGTGACCTGGCCACACTGCAGCACGAGGTGCGGGCGTGGGACGGCCGCACCAACCGCAACGGAACCACCATCAAGTGGAACTTCACGCGCAAACAGGCTCGACGGAAACTTCATTACTCAATCACACAGACAAGGTACTAG
>JAJZKY010000274.1 GCA_021803885.1 Planctomycetota bacterium | reverse complement strand
GATTCCAGATGCAGCCATTTGGGGGAGATATGGGGTGCACGAGCACGTTACACCAGCGAAGGGGCTGAAATACGACACGGCTCATCCATGCGGCCCATTTTCCGACTCAGTAAATCCTATGGTCTCAGGTGGCAACCCACCGTACCATTTCCAGCTCGATTCGGGTGGGTTTCCGCCCATTGGCATGCACCTTGGCCTGAACGGAACGCTGTACGGTAAGCCCGTTGGGAATCCACCACTGGGTGGCTACCAGCCATTTAGTGTCTGCGCGGTGGATTTGAACGGAAATCAGGATTGCCAGAAAGTCACATATTCCGAACCGCCGCAGACGCAGGCCAAGGCCAAAGGCAGCCACCATGGTCCTCCGCCACTTGTGTTGGGAGCTATCGGGCTTGGGCTGGTAGGAGTAGGTGTTGCCGCAGCGGGTAGTTCAAGCTCAGGATCAGGATCAAGTTCTGGCATGTGCGACGGAACGGCGTCCTCGAACGCTTGCGGGGCCTGCACGAGTGATTCTCAATGCCCAGGAGCCGGATGCTGGACCGGTAACCCACCAGCTCCGTTCTGCCCGTAACGAGAGCGGAATGAAATTGCCAAAATGTATACAACATTCTCCGCAGCATTTCTCTTCAATGGGGTGAGGTTTCGTGCAACGGAAGAGGATGGTGCTGCGGGGGATGGTTGTGTTTTTCCTGGCTAGTGGGTTGTACGCGCCAGCGGAGATAGTCTCCGGCACGGTTGTTGATCCTCAGCAGCACATTGTCGTCGGCGCTACAATCTCTCTGGTTTGTGGAAAGCACGCCGAAACGCACAAGACCAACGGCGAGGGAACGTTCACCTTTACCCAGCAGGATTTTCCAGCAAGCTGCAAACTTCGCGCGGAATATCCCAACTTCGCTGCGCTCGAACTTCCAGTTGGGCGCAGGCGAACATTCATCTTGCAACTCCAGATCGCGGAACAAAAACAGACTGTGTCCGTCGCTGCCGAGCAGCTCTCGCGCGCTCCGCTGGATTCGGTCTCGCTTTCCGACGCTGAACTGCGCGCCATCTCCAACAACAGTGACGAGCTGGTCGCGTATGCCAAGCAAATGGCTGGAGTTTATTCCGGGGCGGATGCTCTCTATGTGGATGGTTTGCCTGCCAGCCATCCTCCCCCCGCTGACAGAATCGGGAGCATCACAGTCAACGCCGATCCATTTTCTGCGGAGTACTCCGACGCGGGCTACGCGCATATCGACATCACCACCAAACCGGCGGAACGGAAATTTCGGATTACCAGTGCTGGGGGATCGCTGGGAACCAGGGCACCGAATGGCTTGGATCCCAGTCTCGGTTCAACGACGAATACGGCCATTGTTGGGTTGGTAGGGCCAGTGCCCTATCTGCCCTTCGCCTTCACAATGAATGTTAATTATGTAGACACCGTTGTGGAGCAACCGATCGAGGCCGATGTTCCTTCTCTGCAAGCAAGCTCGATCACTGCAGCGAACTCGGTTACATCAAAAGGCCAGAATGTCGTGTACGGTTTAGGAGCGGATTACTCCAAAAATGAGACTCTGCACGCATATGCCGAACTCTATGTCACGACTTTGAGTCAGACAAACATGGGCGCAGGGGGCATGACATTGCCCGACTCCGGAATGAGTCAGAATGCAACAGCGCAAGAGCTTCGGGCCACAGCCAGCAAGACCACCAAACATTTTGTATCGAACGGGGGTATCTCTGTGGACTGGATTCACTCCGATACAACTGCAAATTCGACCACCCTGGGCGTAAACGTATCGGGTGCTTTTATTGCGGGCGGAGCGAATACCAGCAAGCAAAGCACGCCCTGGAGCCGATGGACGCTCAAGGATGTCGTGCAGTCCCATTGGAAAAATCATCTCTGGAGTGCTGGGGCTACGGTCATGCGCCGAGGAGATGCGGAAAATATCATTCCCAATCCATACGGCCAAATCTATTTTGATAACTTGGCAGACTATGTTCTCAGCGCAACGACGGGAGCCAACAACGGGACAAAGATCATCACGCAGGGACAAGGCAACGCCGCGTATGCGTCGTACTTCGCTGCTCCTTTTATCGAAGCGGAACTGCTTCGCAGGCAGAAACTGGTGGTCAGAGGAGGGATCCGGGCCGATGCCCAAACTGCTGGCGGCGTACTCTTTTCGCCCCGGCTCTCTGCTGTTCGAGTCTTGCATGGATTCGTCTTGAAGGCCGGAAGCGGCATGTTCGTCAAACCCTGGACGAATGACATTTTTCTGCATGTGATAGAAGATGATGGCAACCACCTGAATCAATACCTGACGACCAATGCTGCCTTCTCCGGCCTCGCAACGGGAACCACCACGGCCCAATCGGAGATCGTTGCCAAAATTTTGCCGAACTTCGTCCCCATTCGCGATTGGACATCCAGGATTTCCTTGGAGCATCCGTTCGAGAATTTTTCTCCCGGCATCGAATACACCTGGACGGATGGAACGCATCTTCTAGGTTCGCAGCGACTCAGCGCACCTGTCGGCACATCCGCAGGCTGGATCGACTGGCTGGGATCGAACCGTGCGCGGCAGGAGCATCAGATTCACCTCCGCGCGTTGTATAAAATTCGAGGCCAAAGCCTGACGGCCCATTACGAATGGATTCATGCTCGCGACAATGCGGATGGCCCATTTTCATTCCCAGCAGTACAAAATAACATTCGCGGCGAGTGGGGGCCATCGAGTGGTATCGCAGCTCAAAACCTTACCTTGGTTGCAAACTCAAGGTTGGGGCAAGCACTTTTGCTCACAGTGGTGGATAGTTGGCATGGCCCACTGCCGTTGAACATTACCAGCGGGCTAGACCCTGGAGGCAATGGGCTCTATACAGACCGGGCTGGATTGCCGCGAAACAGCGGGAGCGGTACGGATTACAACCTCATGGAGATGTATGTCTATCGCAGGATTGCCGTGCCGAAAGTATTATTGAGATCGGCCCAGAAAACCTACCTGGATTTCAACATGCAAGTGCTCAATGTTCTGGGGAATAAAGACTACTCCAGCTTCGGAACCGTTCTGGGATCGCCGCTGCTAGGGCAACCTTTGGCAGCAGCACCGGGTCGGTCCTACCAATTTTCCTTCAACCTTTCGCATTGATTTTAGTGGCCATCGAAGCAGCGACGCATTTCGGTCACGCCGGCGGCGATCCATATCTTCGTCCCGGTGCGAAGTTCGATCACTTGCGCAAACTCTCAAGGATCGATCTCAGCAATGCCGCATCAGCTCCGCTCTCCACGCTGATCATCGCTCGTCCAGGAAACTCGATGTAAATCGCGCCGCCGCCTGGCGCCTGCTCCTTCGCATCAATCTCTCGTGTCTTCATGACTGGCTCACAGGGAGCAGACAACCTGACTGGAAGCAACGCCGTCGATGCCGTCGCGGGTTCGACCAGTTAGCCCTTCTTCAGCGCACGACGCCACTTGAACACCTGGCTCGCGTTCACGTCGTGAGCCCGCGCCATCAATGCAACACTCGCACCGGGCTCCAACGTCAGCTCCGCAATACGCCGCTTCTCCGATACCGTTCGCCACCGGCGAACGCGACGCCCAACTGCCTCTTCCCCTGCGTCACCCATGACGCCATAGTCAGCCTCGCACCCTGACTTATGCCAGAGGGGAACTCAGGACGCTTACGGTGCCTGCAGAGTTTGCTCGGGAGATGAGCTATGGAAAAGACGTGGGCTCCGTCCACTTGGAAAACACCGCAGGCGTTTCCCACTTTCCCACAGCTTCGGCGACTGCTGGCCAAGTTGTAAGATAACGGTGCGGACAATGGGGGCAGGTCAAATCCATTCGGATCGACAGGGGGTATGTTAATGCTTGACAAGATGAATCGTCGCAGGTTTTTAAATGCACTTGGAGTTCTTTCAGCGGCAACGGTTGGCCGCAGGGCATGGGCCGTACCGGGGTCAGACAAACATTCTTCGTGGAGCGGAAAGATCAAGGGCCTGGGCGAGAGCGGGAACGTATATGAAGAGCTGGGATTGACTACGGTGATCAACGGTCAGGGTACGATGACTTACCTTGGAGGATCGTTGATGCGGCCGGAGGCAGAAGCGGTCATGAAGCTCGCATCTCTTCACTTCGTCAATATTAACGACTTGGAAGCGGCGGCAGGAAAACGGATTGCCGAAATGCTCAAGCTGCCACAAGGCTATAGTGCGCTCGTCACCTCCGGAGCGGCATCCGCCATTCAAAATGGTTATTCCGGAATTCTGACAGGAAGCAATGAAACCCATATAAAGCAGCTTCCCGACGTTACAGGGCTGAAGTCCGAGGTGATCGTCCAGAAGGCACATCGCAGCCCGTGGAACCACCAGATTCGCGCTACAGGGGTAAAGATTGTCGAGGTAGAGACGGTCGCGGATGTGCAAAACGCCATCAGCGAGCGAACCGCTGCAATGCACTTTTTAAATTTAGCGGACCCGGATGGGCAGATTAAGAGGGAAGAGTGGTTGAAGTTGGCTCACGCGGCGAATCTTCCAGCGTTTATCGACGCGGCAGCCGATACTCCTCCAAAATCGCATCTCTGGGATTACGCAAACATGGGATACGATTTGATCTCGTTTAGCGGAGGCAAAGCCATGCGCGGACCACAGTGTACAGGTCTGCTAATTGGACGCGAGGAAATGATCGGCAATGCGCTTCTGAATATGAGCCCCAATGAGGATACGCTGGGACGACCTACGAAGGTGGGCAAAGAAGAGATCGTCGGTATGTTGAAGACGTTGGAGCTTTATTTGGCGGAAGACCAGGAAGCTCTGACAAAGCAGCAATGGAGACAACTGGATACTATTGCAAATGCTGTCAGCAAAATCGCAGGAGTTACAATCGCTCGACATGTTCCCAAGATTGCCAATAATTTTCCGACCATTCAGATACATCTAGATCCAAGCAAGTTCTCAATTGATGCAGGCCAGGTGAATCGACAGCTGGCGAGCATGAAGCCATCCATAGTTCTGGGCGGTGGCGAACATCATGGGAACAGCACCATACAGATCACGGCGATCGTGCTGCGGCCAGGTCAAGACCGAGTGATTGCCGACGCTTTGTCGACGGTCCTACGCCAACATCGGGTTTGACAGCGGCAAATGGATACTTGCAGGTATCTCGGGAGTCGCGCCCTGCCAAATCCAGCTATTCCTATTCAGGCAACACCGTCGGACGGAAATAATCCAGATTGTATAAACGACTAGCAACGCATTCGGGAGGTATCAATGACTATTCGCTATTCTCGCCGCTCCTTCTTTTCTTACAGTCGTACCGCGTTAGCATCCATTGGACTATCAAGCTTAATGACTCCTATGCAGTCGATCGGCGCTGTGCTTTCCCATAAAGACGATGACGTCAACTACTACGCGAAGCTTGGTGTAGAGGAGATCATCAATGCCGCAGGTACCTATACGAGTCTGACGGCGGCTATTATGCCGGAAAAGGTCCAGCTAGCTGTTGCCAGGGCCGCAAAAAGTCCTGTGCGTCTGGAAGACTTGCAGTTGGCAGCCGGATCCTATCTAGCGAAACGGCTTCACTGTGAAGCTGCTTTGGTGTCGGCTGGAGCAGCATCTGCACTTACGCTCGGAACAGCCGCGTGTGTGACGTTGGCAAACGATAAAAAAGGCGAACATGTCCCGCCACGTATCCCCCAGGGTATGGACTCTTTGAAGAACGAGGCCATTATGCAAAAGGGGCATCGCTATGGATACGACCACGCACTGTCGAACTGTGGCGTGCGTATTGTAGAAGTAGAAACTCTTGATGAGTATCGTGCAGCCTTTACTCCGAAAACCGTAATGACCCATTTTTTTAATGCGGCTACAAGTGGAACGATCGGTCGCGAGGATTGGATTCGGATCTCCCATGCGCACAACATCCCCTGCATGAACGATGCTGCGGCGGATATGCCTCCTATATCGAATCTTTGGAAATATACCCAAATGGGATTTGACCTGGTTTGTTTTTCCGGAGGCAAGGGAATTCGAGGTCCACAAAATGCGGGTTTATTACTCGGCAAGAAAGATCTTATTGCAGCGGCAGCAGAGAACAATAACCCAATTGACAACGTGGTAGGCCGCGGACAGAAGGTGGCCAAAGAACAAATTGTAGGAATGGTGGCTGCGGTGGATTGGCTTCTGAGTCAGACCGACGAAGGAATGGAAAGGGAATTCCGCGGACGCGCAAAGAAAATAGCGGACTACCTTTCCGACGTACCTACGCTGACGGCGCAGATATATGTTCCTGAAGTGGCGAATCATGTGCCCACTCTTTTACTGCATTACGATCAGGAAAAAGTTAAGATCGCTCCCTTGGAAGTAGCGGATATGTGCCGCCATGGCTCTCCGAGTATCGAGTTGCATCCAGCTACAGGCTCTCCCGAGCCTGGTTTGCCATCCGATGCAAATACGATTGT
>JAJZKY010000273.1 GCA_021803885.1 Planctomycetota bacterium | reverse complement strand
GGGCAATTCCAAGTAACGCTCGGCACAATCAACGCGCTGCTGGGCGTGATGTTCGCATTGGGGCAACATGACATCAAGCGTTTGCTGGCATATCACAGCATTGAAAATATCGGCATTATTCTCATGGGCCTGGGTCTGGCGATGATTGGAATTGCGGTACATCGGCCGGTGTGGGTGGTGCTGGGCATTGCGGGTTGCCTGTTACATGTGTGGAATCACGGATTATTTAAATCATTGCTGTTTTTTTCCGCAGGGTCGGTGGTACATGCCACGGATACGCGGGACATTGATTCTTTAGGTGGATTGGCCGGCCCAATGCCTTTTACCGCCGGATTATTCATGCTGGGTGCGGCGGCCATTTGCGGATTGCCTCCGCTCAATGGGTTCGTCAGCGAGTTGCTGGTGTATTTGGGCCTGCTGTCGCCGATGGCACAGCACGCCGGCGGCTGGGCGTCGGTGGCTCTGGGCGCGGTGGCGCTGGCCATCGTGGGAGCATTGGCGGTGGCGTGTTTTGTGAAAGTCTTTGGAGCGGCGTTTCTGGGCATCGCGCGAACGGCGGTGGCGCAGCACGCTCATGAATCGCCACCGAGCATGATTGTCCCAATGCTGGTTATTGCGGCCTTATGTGCGTTACTTGGAATTGCCCCGATGCTGGTGGTGGTTCCGTTGGGGAATGCCGCGGCGGTCTGGACCGGCCATGCGGCCGTGATGCAGAGACTGGCCGGGGCAATTCCATGGGGTATGCTGACCGTGGTCAATATTGGCTTTGCGGCAGCGCTGACCGTGGCGATTTTGACGCTGCGCGCGGCGCGGCGCGTGCAAAGTTCACCCCGATTGCCGACATGGGCTTGCGGTTATGCCCGACCGAGCAGTCGAATACAGTACACGGCGGCATCGTTTGCCCAAATGCTGGTGGCCCTGCTGGGATGGATATTGCGACCCGTGCGCCACGGAGCCGTGGGGAAAGCTTTGTTCGCGCCGCCGACGGTGCTGGAAGCACACGTTCCCGCCTTCATCACGGACCGCCTGGCTTTCCGATGCTGGCATAAATTTAAGGAGCTGGTGGTACCCGTGCGGATGACGCATCAGGGCAATGTCCAGCAATACCTGCTCTACTTTTTATTGGCACTGTTTGCGCTGTTGTGTTCGCTGATTCCGCTGGCGAGCCTGGCCAGCCGCGTGATGGGACGATGAACATGACAACGCGTGTCGGCGTGGATGTAAATAAATGATCAACATCATGATATATATTCTTCTTGGATCCACGGCCTGTATGGCCATCTCCGGCCTGCCCGGCCTGCTGTCGGGTCGCCGCGGCATCATGGGGCAATGGATCGCCATGGCGCTGAATGTTCTGGCGTCGTCCGCCGGCGTGGCGGCACTGCTGTGGTTTGCGGGAAGTGGGTGTCACAGCGGAACAGTGGACTGGAACTGGGCGCTTCCATGGGGCCGCTTTGCGGTGGGCCTTGATGTGATGACAGGCGTATTTCTGCTGCCGATTCTGGGCATTTCAGCTTTGGGATCCATTTATGGCCTGGGGTATTGGAAGCAGACGCAACATCCCGGCGATGGCAGAAAGCTGCGATTTTTCTGGGGACTCATGAGCGCCGGTATGATGCTTGTCACGTTGGCGCGCGATGGGGTTCTTTTTTTAATGGCGTGGGAGATCATGGCAACGGCGGCCTTTTTTCTTATCACCACCGAAGATCAGCAGGAGGATGTCCGCGCCGCGGGCTGGATTTATTTAATCGCCGCGCATCTTGGAATGCTTTGCCTGGTTGCCATGTTTGTCCTCCTGTGTTGGACCACCGGATCATTTAATTTGTGGGTGACGACCAATGCCCCGGCGGCTTCGGGAATGGCCACCGCGATATTTCTGCTCGGTTTGGTCGGCTTCGGGCTTAAGGCCGGAATCATGCCGCTGCATGTGTGGCTGCCCGGAGCGCACGCCAACGCGCCCAGCCACGTTTCCGCATTGTTTTCGGGCGTGATGCTCAATATCGGCATATACGGATTGGTGCGGATCGGCGGTATTTTTTCCACTCCGCCGATGTGGTGGGGCGCAACGCTTTTCATCATGGGAATCGGCTCCGCGGTCGTGGCGATGATCTTTGCGGTATGCCAGAACGACTACAAACGCCTGCTGGCATACAGTAGTATTGAAAACATGGGAATCGTGTGTCTGGGTATCGGTTTGGCCATGATCGGGCGCGCCTGGAATCGCCCGGATCTGATATGGCTTGGTTTAGGCGGGGCACTGTTTCACATGCTTAATCACAGTTTGTTCAAACCCCTGCTGTTTATGGGCGCGGGAAACATACTCCACGCAACGCATACCCGCCGGATGGACCGCCTGGGCGGCCTGGCAAAAAAAATGCCGGTCACCTCCATACTGTTTTTCATCGGCGCAATGGCGATATGCGGGTTGCCCGGCCTCAATGGATTTCTCGGTGAATGGCTGATTTACCTGGGCCTGTTGCACACGGTACCGACGGGACACCTCGAAAGCGGCGTGTGGCTGTCATTGGGGGCACCGGCATTGGCGGTAACGGGAGCACTGGCAATAACCGGTTTCGTAAAATTGTCCGGGGCGGTTTTCCTTGGCAATCAGCGTTCCGCCGATATAGACCACGCCCATGATCCGGGGTTCAGCGCTCTGGTACCGATGATGATACTGGCATTGGGTTGTGTGGTCGTGGCTTTGATTCCAACTGTGATAACCCCGACGCTCGTGCGGGCGGTCCAGAACTGGGACACCGGTCTGATGTCCACGCATGCCAATTCACTTATGCCCGCGCCTGTCTATTATGTTGCGATACTCGATGCCCTTCTGCTTGTCGCGGGAATTGCTCTGACACTGACACTATGGGCTGTACGCCGTCGTGGAACCGCCGCCCAACCGCCCACATGGAGTTGCGGCTACACACGCCCCGTTCCGCGGATGCAATATACCGGATCATCTTTTTCCCGAATGCTGGCCCAAATGTTTACCTGGATGATTCCGGGAAAGCCCTTCACGCCGGCACCAGGTAAATACTTTCCCCAGCCGGCGACTTGGACGCAAGACGTGCCCGATACATTACTGGATAACGCATTGATTCCCGGATTCGGCCTGCTGCAGCGGCTGTTTTTGTGGCTTAGACCTCTGCAAAATAAACCGGTCAACATTTATCTGGCGTATATGCTGGGGATTCTGCTGGTGCTGCTGATTGTGTTGCGATTTTAGGTCCAAGGCGTATTTTTAGAATCAAGGAATTAGGATAAGCCCATGCTTCAAACTGGTATTAACATACTCATTCAAATTGGCCTGCTGCTGCTCATGCCGCCGTTGCTGCCGGGTGTGATTAACAAAACCAAGGCCTGGTTCGCGGGCCGCAAGGGACCGCCGCTGCTGCAACCTTATTTTGACATCTACAAGCTGCTGCGCAAGGGAATGGTTATCAGCAGCGCCACAACCTGGATTTTTCAGGCGGCACCCATGGTAACGCTGACCGCCACATTCCTTGCCGGCCTGCTGATTCCATTCGGTTCCTTTACCGCTCCGATTCATTTCACCGGCGATTTGATTCTGTTTGTGTACCTCTTCGGATTGGTACGATTTTTTACCACCTCGGCGGCGCTGGACACGGGCTCATCCTTTGAAGGCATGGGGGCCGCGCGGGAGGTTACCTTTGCGTGTATTTCCGAGGCCGCCGTGCTGTTGGGGTTTCTGGTTCTGGTGCGGCTATCCGGAAGTTTCAGTTTATCCCCGATGCTGCTGGCCCCACGTTCGCATCCGCCGGAAGCACCGGTGCTCTTGGCCGCGGCGGGATTATTTATCGTGCTGCTGGCGGAAAATTGCCGCATTCCCGTGGATGATCCCAATACGCATCTGGAATTAACCATGATTCATGAAGTCATGGTGCTGGATCACAGCGGTCCGCTGCTGGGTATCATCCAATATGCGTCCGCGATGAAACTTTTAATTCTTGGAGCCGTGGTACTGCATCTCATCGCACCTTTTCATACCGGCATTCCCGTTGCGGACTGGATCCTGTTTATTGTGGAAATGATCGGTATGGCGGGGGTGATCGGCGCGGTGGAGTCCATCATGGCGCGCCTGCAAATGCGGCACGTTCCGACATTGCTGGCGGCGGCGAGCCTTTTATGCGGCTTCGGATTTGTTTTGATGGTGAGGTAAATCATGCACATACTGGTGGAACATTCGTCGGGATTGCTTACGGCCGGAATCAGGGCTACGCCGCAGGCCATGCACTGGCTGGTGAACAGCCCTCTGGGATTGGTGTTGTTGCTCAATGTCTTCATGTTGGGCGTCAGCCGGATGCGATCCCTGATTTTCGCCGCCGCCGCACAGGGCATAATTCTCAGCGGTCTGCTGATTGTGGTGGAACCGAAACTTGACGCCATTGATATCTGCATCGCCCTGCTTACAATGACGATTAAAGGCATGGTTATTCCACAAATGCTTCTCAAAGCCCTGCGCGATGCCAACATCAAACGGGAGGTTGAGCCGCTCATCGGTTTTCTCCCGTCCATGCTGCTGGGTGCCGCGGGAACCGCCGCCGCCATCGTGTTTGTGCGGAACTTGCCGATCACCGGCCCACAGGCCTCAACGCTGATCATACCCGCTTCGTTTTCCACCATCCTCACCGGCTTCCTTTTACTGACCACCCGTTATAAGGCCATCACCCAGGTCATCGGTTATCTGATTTTAGAGAACGGCATTTATATTTTCGGCATGTTGCTCCTTGTCGCCGTGCCCTTTCTGGTGGAACTTGGCATCCTGCTGGATTTATTCGTCGGCATATTTGTCGTCAGCATCATCATCCACCATATCAATGAGGCTTTTTCGTCACTGGACACGCGGCGTCTGACCGCTTTGAAGGAATAAACACCATGTTGTTTGCCGCACTTATCCTTATTCCCCTGCTCGCCGCCGTGGTCGCGTTGCTGATCACTTCCAATTCCCTGCGCCCGTGGGTGGCCCTTGTCGCCGGGGTGATACATTTTGCCCTCACCATCACGATCCTGGCCACTTCGCCCGCGCCAATTTTCGGTGGCTGGCTGGGACTCGATCCACCTGGAAAGCTTACACTGCTTCTTATCAGTGCGCTGTTTCTTCTGTGCTCCATATATACCATTGGCTACCTCCGCGCGCGAACCGAACGGTCCAACCAGATTCTCGTGCCGTGCCTGCTGGCGTTTTTGGCCGGGGCCACGCTGGTTACCTGCAGTCTTCAACTGGGCCTGATGTGGATTGCTGTCGAAGCTACGGCTTTGAGCACGGCTCCGATGATTTATTTCAATCGCACGCAGTTGTCCATTGAAGCAACGTGGAAATATCTGCTGATCAGTTCAGTGGGTATCGCTTTGGCTCTTTTAGGTTCGTTTTTTCTGGCGTATGCGTCTCTGAGCCATGATGCGCATCCATCCCTGTTGTTCTCACATCTGGTACGTCATGCGGCGGAATTTAATATCGTGTGGCTGAAGATGGCCTTCGTGCTGTTGCTGGTCGGTTATGGCACGAAAATGGGCCTGGCTCCCATGCACACCTGGAAGCCCGACGCTTATGGTGAAGCGCCTGGCGTTGTTGGGGCCTTGCTGGCCGGGGGACTGACCAGTTGTGCCTTTCTGGCGCTTTTACGTGTGGACCGAATCTGCAACGCCGCCGGAATTGGCGGATATGCCGGCGATATGCTCATGGTCATGGGACTGTTTTCCATGGCTGTGGCGGCGGTATTCATGGTGGGTCAGAAAGACATCAAACGCATGTTGGCATATTCCAGCGTGGAGCAAATGGGCGTGCTGGCTCTGGGGGCCGGCATTGGCGGGCCGGCACTCTTCGGCGCGCTGTTGCACATGATCAACAATGGCCTGACCAAAGGCATGTTGTTTTTGTCCGCCGGTAATATCCACCGGCGCTACGGCGACAAAACCTCCGATCAGATACGTGGTGCCATGCGCCGCTTGCCGCTATCTGGAACCATTTTTATGCTGGGGTTTCTGGCCATCACCGGCTCGCCGCCCTTCGGCCCGTTCATCAGTGAATTTACAATCCTAAATGGGGCCGTCCACGCCGGGCGTTTTTTCGTCGCGGGCCTGTTCCTGGCTCTGCTTTTAGTTGTGTTTATCGGAATGGGCCGCACCGTGCTTGCGGTGACACAGGGCAAGCCTCTGCCGGGGCGTGGAAGCGCCGTGTTTCGCGATGGCATTTTGACCGGCTGGCCCTTGATCGTGTTGTTTCTGCTGGTGCTGATGCTGGGCCTGCATATTCCTGATCCGCTTGCGCGGATGCTGCATCAGGCCACCACCTTTATGGGAGCCCGTTGATGAATCCACAAGAAACTGGAGCCAACAAAACCGTGCCACTGGTGGAATTAACCAATGGACAGGCCCTGCCGCAATCCGCTGTGCCGCGCCTGGATATTCAGCGTTTTCAATCCGAAGAGGTA
>JAJZKY010000272.1 GCA_021803885.1 Planctomycetota bacterium | reverse complement strand
TTCAGCGCAGTGATGATCTGCGCCTCCGTGTGCTTGCTTCGGCTCATCCGAGCTTCCCCTTTCCTTCGTCCAAATCCTATTCCGAAATGGGCGGATTTAGGGGGTCAGGTCAACGCCTCGCAGAGTGTCAATCGTTCCGCGGCAGTCCCTCGGGTCGCGGGTGGCATTCCGAGCTTGAAGCAGCAGATTGTCCATGATGCAACCCATGTTACCGCACGGTGGTGGGCGAGTCATTGGTTGGCGGGAATTCCGGGCTCGACCTGCTTCACCGCACTCCGAAAATTCCAATGCTCGATGAGGTCTGAGAGTAGCAGGGCTACGCGATGCTTCTGCGGGTCAAGATTGTGGTCGGCCATCCACGGCACGTCGGCATGGTCGGCGGCGAAGTCGCCCCAGTTGGCGCGGTCACCGATTACGGGGTCGTTATGCGAAAACAGCGCGTACAGGCGTGGCGTAATCCGCTTGGTCAGATTGACGCCATCGGCGTAGGTCGGAGAGGCCAACGTGACGACCGTCAGGTCAGGCCGGTGGTCTTGGAGGAGCTTGGCCGCGACCAACCCGCCGAGGGAGACGCCGACGAGCATGGAGCCGGTGGGGAATCTTTCGACGGCGGCAAGCATACCGGCGAAGTATTCGTCCGCCGTGGTGGACGGGAAATCGAGAAGGGCGATTTGGGGCGGCTTATTCAGAATGGGCAGCAGGGCGTCTCGGAGCAGCCGGATGGTGCCGTTGGAGGACCCGCCTTTGCCGTGGAGAAAAGAGACGTGGTTTGTCATCGCTTCCGCCGTGCCTCTCCCTTTTAGGGAACCAGCGCCGGTCCCGCCGGGAACCGCCTACGCAAGGTAGACATCTCCCACGGCACTTCCTCGTCTCAATCGGCACTGCATTTGCCGACCGGCTGTCCTCCAAACTACACTTTGACTGATTTTCAATTATTCTTATGGCCATCGGTTCTCCGTTAACCTATTTCGGCAGCAAATCCCGCCTTGCCGCGAGGATTATTGCGCATTTTCCACCTCACCATACCTACGTGGAACCCTTTGCCGGAAGCGGTGTGTGCTTGCTCAGCAAAGAGCCGTCGCGAGTCGAAGTGTTTAATGACATAAATGGCGAGGTGGTAAATCTGTTCCGAGTCATACGGAACCCTGCCCAGTTTCAACGCCTCCGGGCGGCAGCAGAGGCGACGCTCTATTCCCGATCCGAATTCGAACTTGCTTTCCGCCAGTCCAAGGACCCGGTCGAACGAGCCCGCCGGTTCCTGGTCCGGCAGCGCCAGTCCCGGACCGGGCTTGGCGAGCGTTGGAGCTATTGCAAAGCGGATTCCGCCGTCAAAATGGCGTCCGCGGTCCGGCGCTGGCGGGCCGGTATCGACCGACTGCCAGCTATCCACCAGCGGTTGAAGACAGTTCAAATCGAACAGGCAGACTGGCGCGTAATCCTGGATCGATACGACAGTGACGGGGCCCTGTTCTACTTGGACCCGCCGTACCCTTCGTCGGTCCGGATTTCTGGTGGTTACGATCACGAAATGAGCTTGAGGGACCACCGCGATCTCGTTCACAGGGTGCTCAAATTGAAGGGCAAAGTCGTGCTATCTGGCTATGCAAACCCGATCTATCGGCCCCTTGAGATCGCGGGCTGGGCGAAGAGGTTCCTCGACGTACCGGCCTACTCCTCCGATCGGCGGACCCGACGCGAAGAGTGCCTGTGGATTTCGCCTGTTGCAGTCAAGCGTCCTAAAGAGCCGACGGGTTCGCCCGCTGAGCGTATGCGGGCAGGGGCATATGCGACGCACCGAGCCCGGGTCTCACAAACCGAGGCGAAAATTCGAGCAGTGATAGGTGATCTGCGGGACAGGAGCGAACCGGTGAATATTACCCTGGTGGCTGCGATCGTCGGAATGACACGGGAACACCTATCGAAGAAATACAATTATCTGTTCACCGCCAAAGGGCGTGAATTATGCCCCGGTGTCCCGTGGCTCTCCGGAAGGGCATAATTCACGGTTAGAAACGATACTTCTCTACCGGGATAAGGTTGAGACTTGTTCAGAGCCCGTGTGGACGGGCTGATATGAGCAAACGATTCAAGGGCTTGATTTGCGCTTATTGCGCCAGAGAGACGGCAATTACCGGCGATCACATCTTTGCGCGCGAATTTTTACCTGAATCACGCCGTGACAATCTTCCTCAAGCGCCCATCTGCGCGGGTTGCAATAACAACAAATCGAAATTAGAACATTATTTAACGGCTGTGCTCCCATTTGGTGGCAAGCACCCGGATGCAGCAATCAACCTTGCGTCGATGGTTCCGAAGCGCCTGCAGAAAAATCTCAAGCTGCATAGACACCCTGTGGAGAGCTACACAGGATACACAATTCCGATTGAGGTCGAGAAACTTCAACAATTATTCAGTCTTATTACGCTCGGGTTGGCCTGGTATCACTGGAAAATCTACATCAATCATGAAACGCACAGGGTTCGATCCCTGACGGTCAATCCGTCGGGAACTCAGGCTCTTGATGCTTTTATCTTTAGGCGTAATGTGCGCAGTCGCGTAAATGAAGACATTGGCAAAGGCGCGTTCAACTATGAAGGCATCCAAGCTACAGACGATCCTGCATTGACGTTTTTGGCGATTCTCAGTTTATGGGGGATTGGCCGTGGCAACGGGCGCTTCATCGGCGCCGTTGGGGTCTCAGTTCGTGACATTCACATGCCCAATAGAGCTTGACGCACAGCTATGCCGGACATTGGACATCGCGGCGTCGTGAAGCGGACAGCGCCCTTCCTTCCTCGCCGCTGGTCCTTCTGACTGCACCACGTTGCTGACTCCCTGACAGCATCCTTGAGTGGATTCCCTCCGAAACGCATGCCGCACCACCTGAAAGCCAAGATATCCATTTTCCTACAGCCTGGCCACGGGAGCCAGGCTGCTCGCAGGATGCATCGGGACATTGCGGGTCCAGAAAGCGCCGTAAGCTGGTCCATAAAGCCTGCGGAGGGCTTTGGGTTACCACTTCAGATGATGACCCCGCCATGGATTAAGCCCCTGCTCCGATAAGGGTCAGGACCCGTAGGGGTGGGGGTTGCCCTACAGACTCCAACGACGAATTACCTCGGGACTTTCGCTGGGGCGGAAGGCGCCTCGAAACCGTTACGACCCATCTGCTACGTTGCACGCGTCCCGCCAGAAGCAGGTGCCAGTTCCGACACGTGCATCGCACCGGGAAGCGGCAAATCGTAACCGCGCTCATCTGCACCGAGAAGAGTATCCACCACGGACTTGATTGGAGCATCCTCATTAGCGACGTCCATCTCGGTGTTCTCCCAATACTCCTCCCAGGCGCAGATGGTGGCATCCGCAGCAATCTAATGCTCATCCGCGCGCCTGATCTCTGTGGGCGGTCCAGCCACCCACTGATACTTCGAAGCCGCCGCCGGTGGTGGAATTTTCATTCCGAACGATGCGGGATTTCCGCCGGAGCTGACCTCCTCACCAATGCGGCCAGTGAGCCGATCGACACAAAGCGCTAGGGCACGGCGGCATCGAATTTGCGCTGCTATTCACCAGTTCTCCCCGAAGCGAAGCGCCTCAAAGGTCATCATCGAGGTCATCCGGGGCTTCTTCTACTTCAGGTGCTGGCGTGTTTTCCGGTTCCCCTTCCTCACCATAGCTAGACCGTGCTTCTGCGCGTATTCATCGCTGACGCCTATTACGACGTCATAAAAGCCATCTTTAAAACCGCGATTCTCGAAAAACCACAGATCATCTTCCAGCTTCTTTGCAAGAGACGAACCCAGCCGGTCGAGGATCGGTCCGGACTCCGGAGGCATGTTGAGCCCCTGCCACTGACGAGAAAGATATTCGTCGAGCAGGCGAGTCGCCGTGGAATCAACAAAGGTATTCAGCCAATGCTCAAAACCTGCCCGGATCACGCCGCCGAGGCGCTCTGCGCGGTTGAGGTAATCAACGGTATCCTGGTCCAGGCTGTCGAGCGTCATCACCACCAACTTGGCGTTCCCAGCCTGTTGAATCAGGCCGTAGATGATCGGTTTCATCATCTTGTCGGCGTTCTTTTCCTGCATCGACGGATGATCTGGAAAGTTTTCGCGCATCCACTCAAAGACTTCGCGCCACTCCTCAGCGTCGGCGTTCGGCTTGGGAGCCGGGGTACCGGTAGGAACAGGCAGCTTGGATGCCGGAGCTTCCGCAATGGCATCCAGCGTGGCCTGCTCCTCAGCGCTGATCGGCTTCGACGGCTCCACGGCAATTTGTTTGGCCTTCGCCTCCCTGGCCTTCTGCGCCTCCTTCCACGGCACTGGGATCGCGTCCCAGACCTTCGTTACCAGGTGGTAGCGGCAGTTATCGAACTGACCATTGTGTCCCGCTTCATCCGTCTTCCCGGGGCGACCACGCAGCTTGCGGCCTTGGATATGGGACTTGGTTAGGAAGCCGTCGTTGATAAGGTCCTGTATCGCCCGGCGCACAGAACTCTCCGAGCAATGCGAGCGGCGAGCGAGCGTTTTCAGGCTCAGAAACGTCGTGTCCTTTACCGTGAGCCTCCCCTCAATCGTTTGATTGGCCATTGCCGCCGCCAGCACGCGCAGGACGGACGTATGGATGCTTGTGCGGTCCTTACGCATATGCGTGTCGATTATCACATCGGCCTGATATGACCGGAGATCGTTCCACCACATGTGGGTATCACCTTTCCGTAGCGGCCTTTGTTAATGGCGCCACATCAGGTAATACTCTGGCGGTCGATTTTTCACCGAATATCTTTGGATATCATTTGTTGAATCTAGCCAGCGGACAACAGTGGGAAGCCAGATTGGATTGGCCCGCCACCTTCTACTATGACGGAATCTTTTTCTGCGTGAAATAAGTTCTATCAGGTTGAAAAAAGCTTCTTCCTGGGTGACAGAACCTTCTATCAGGGTGAACAACTAAAAGACCATGTTAGTAAACACCTGTTCATTAAAAGACCAAACGGACCGATGCGGGGTCTTGTACAGACCCCTTCCCGGTCCGTTCCGCAAAGACCAGCCGCTGCAGGCGGAAATACCGGACGGATCGGAAAGTAGTAGGACTTCTCGGTTTCTCTTTGGATCGGATCAAAAGCAAAGACAAAAGCAAAAACAATATTGTTTCCTGGTTCCCGTCGAACGCCGTCTAGCGTCCTCCGTCTACACACCCGCAAGATTATGACCCCGCGATCTGTGCTGGATCAATTCAACTTCCGGGCATGCATCGTGGATATTACATCTGCAGGTTTGACCGCCGCCGTCATGCTCCCTGAGTAAGATCGCGTCCACTGATAATACCGACGATGGCGATTTTTCAAGGATTAGTGGTTGTGAATCCGGACCGTGGATCACTTTGACTTCACAAATGCCCACTCGTGGCCACCGCACCGGCATCGGTAAAAGGGAGCAAGAGGAAGTTCGGCGGGTTGGCGATTGGCTGTACCTTTTTGGCTTATCTCTCCGACCGCGTCAGCTTAGGATCAAGGGCTCCTCATGTTCTGCCTCCACCCGGCGTGATGGCACCGCACGGGCCGATCCTCTGCTCAAGAGGACAGATTTCTGCATTGTGGGACAACTGGGGAAATAATTCGCGGCGATATTACCTGGTTTTCGCTTTTGGTTGGTATTAATACTCCCCCGTTGCCAATATTCCGCCTCCGCCAAAGAGAGGGTCTTCCAGCAGCTCAAGGAAACCGCATTCGCAATATTCGGTCGTTTTCCGTGTCGCCGGGTATTGATCATCATGCCCCCTTTCAACAACCCCGTTCTCGGAAAATACGACATCTCACATCAGTCTCGACTAGACTATCGGGCAGAGTCGTTGAGCCAGCAGCGGAAAGCAGGATTTTCGTTGGCGAGACGGAGGTATCAAAAAGGTAGTGTCATCAAGCGGGGTATGCGAGAGAAGGTATGGGTTGGCCGCTGGCTGGAGGATGTCATCCTGCCAGACGGCACAATCAAGCGAGTCCATCGGTCAGAGGTTTTGGGCTCGGTCAAGGACTTTCCTAGCAAGCGCCTTGCACAACGCGAACTCGACGGTCGAGTGGCCGTCGTCAACAGCCCGAATTATCGTGCGCGTCCCACAGCGACGTTCTGCCAATTGGCCGAGAAATGGAAGATGCTAGTCATGGTTAACCACGAGGATTCCACGCAGCGAAGTGAAAAGTCAGATATCAAAGCGTGGATCTCCGCGATTGGAGAAGTTCAAATCCGGGATATTGGATGCGAACTGCTCCAAGAGGTCGTGAACGGCTGGACGTGCAGTCCCAAAACCATCAAGAACCGAGTGGGCACGTTCCGACTGATTTGGGATAAGGCCAAAATTTGGAAGTACACTGCCGAAACGGTCGTGAGTTTTCGGCAACGATGCATGATTTGGGCCGGTCAGCACTGGTAGTGTGAGTTAGCCGCTGAGGAGAACGGCTGGCGATG
>JAJZKY010000271.1 GCA_021803885.1 Planctomycetota bacterium | reverse complement strand
GATTCTGCAGGCCATAAACCCTTCTTACATCGCCCCACTGTTGAGTTTTCAGGGTCCAGGCTATTGGGTAGGGCTAGAGCGATTTCTTTCTGACGACTCTTGACGGTTCGAGACAGATAAATCTGTGGTCCCAGATATCCCGCGATAGCACCCACCCCAAGACCCGCCAGCAGCATGAAATCGAGCACGAGCGCCAATACTGCAAACACGATTGCCAGGATAACTGCCAGACTTATGCGCAGAGCGGTGAAGCTCGCAGCATTCATCCCCAGGGGCCTGCCCGCCAGATCGATCATCACCTGCAGCTTCTCCGCCTGCTCCTTGGGCTGCATCCTGGCGACCCGAGCGCCGATCTTGTCCAGGAATGGCCGCACGAACCGATCCGAGAATGGTTGACTCATCTCGATCTCGTCAAGTGTCAGAGGCCCCCGACCGAGATCGTCATAGGCGCTCAGCCGAAAATCCAAAATGTCAACCGGCTTACTACGCCGATGGGTGGCTCCATAGACAATCGCAAATACAGCCAGAGCTGCAATGACTCCCACCAGCAACGATCCGTACTGATGAATCATACTTCAATCCCCGAGATTTTCTGCATGATAAAGAAGGCGGCGCCAATCGAGGCAGCACACCCCATCAGAATAAACGGGCCTGGACCCTGAAAACTCAACAGTGGGGCGATGTAAGAAGGGTTTATGGCCTGCAGAATCAAGGCCAAACCGATGGGCAGGGCCGTAATGATATAACTGGACATCCTCGCCTGGGCTGTCAGGGTGCGCACCTCGCCCTTGATGCGAATGCGCTCGCGAATTGTGAACGCGATGCTGTCCAGGATCTCCGCCAGGTTTCCACCTACGACTCTCTGGATGCCGACTGCCGTGACCACCAGGTCCAAGTCCTCCGAATTGATCCGCGCTACCATATGTCCGAGTGCATCATCGGAGCTGACTCCGAGCTGAATCTCTCGCGTCGCCCTGGCGAACTCGTCGGCGACTGGCGGATTGGCGGACTTGGCGATGCTGCCCATGGCCTGCGGAAAACTGTATCCAGCCTTGAGGCCGTTGCTTAGCAGCAACAACACATCTCCCAACTGATTGTTGAATGCGCGAGTACGCTTACGAGCCCTGAATTTCAGCACAAAGATCGGCAGGAAAAACCCCACAACCCCCAAGATGGCGGCGTATACCAAGCTGCGGTACACGGCCAGCCCCACCAGAACCAAGAGCGCGATGCTGCCGATCCTAATAAGACGCCATTCCGCCGGCCGCAGCTTTAAGTCCGCCCTGGCCAGGGCTTCGACAACTTTACTCGCGGTGAGTCCTGGTCGAGTGGTCTTCTCGTGACTACGTAAGCGCTTCAATATCCCGACTATCGTCCACTTATCAGGCGCGTCCTCAGTCGGCATGTTGATGGCCAGGCCCGCACCGCTTTGTGCGTAATGGCTCAATCGCTCGTCGATACTTTGTATGCGGTTGCTGGTTCGGGCAAACCCTAATGCAATGACCGCACCGAACACACACAGTGCCCCTATCGCATCCAGTATAAGGGACGTGGACATCACCCAGCCGTCCTTCGTAGCAATCCGCCTGGAGGCGGCGTGGGGAGCTTAACAGCGGCAACCTGATTACCACGGCGATCTGGGAACAGTCGCGAAATCTCGGGGGGCAACGGCAATCCCATGTCGAACAGGCGATCCAGAATCTGCGGCCTAACTCCGGTCAACTCCAACTCCGCCTTTAGTTTGCCATTATCGTCTGTCCCCAGCATCTTCAATATGAATATGTCCTGCATGGTGATGGTATCTCCCTCCATGCCCACCACTTCACTGATG
The DNA here is from genome assembly GCA_021803885.1 of Planctomycetota bacterium. The sequence goes on along the minus strand of JAJZKY010000271.1, from coordinate 4,644 downwards.
GCGGTCACCTTACGCGACCCATCGCGTAAACGGTTCAGCTGCACCACAACATTGATGGCCGAGGCGATCTGCTGCCGGATAGCCTTGGCGGGAAGCTCAATCCCACCCATCAAAACCTGAGTCTCCAGCCGCGCCAAGCTGTCTCGAGGGGTGTTGGCGTGGACTGTGGTCATCGACCCGTCATGGCCCGTGTTCATAGCCTGCAACATGTCCAGGGCCTCACCGCCACGGACCTCACCCACCACGATCCGGTCCGGGCGCATCCGCAGGGCATTGATCACCAACTCCCGAATACCGATCCGTCCGTCGCCATGCGCGTCGGGTGGCCGCGACTCCATCCGACACACATGCTCCTGCTGTAGCTGAAGCTCGGCGGCGTCCTCGACGGTGACAATCCTCTCATCGCCAGGGATGAAGCCAGAGCAAATGTTGAGCAGAGTGGTCTTACCGGATCCGGTGCCGCCAGAGATGAGGATGTTGGCGCGCGCTAGAACGCATGCTTGGAGAAAAGACGCCGCGCCCTCGTTTAAGCTGCCAAACTTCACCAGGTCGGTAATTCGCAGCTTTTCCTTGGCAAACTTTCGTATCGTCAGCAATGATCCATCCAGGGCAATCGGCTCAACCACAGCGTTCACTCGGGAGCCATCCAGCAATCGAGCATCAACCAGGGGCTGCTTGGCATCCACGCGCCGACCCACCGCCGCCACGATAATGTCGATCACCTTACGTAGATGATCCTCGTCCCGAAATGACAGGTTGGTCAGCACGACCTTGCCACCAGACTCTACATAAATCATCTTGGGGCCCACCACCATGATTTCATCCACACGCGCATCATCCAGCAGCACCTTCAGGGGGCCAAGTTCCTGCATGTAACCCGGATCGACCATCTCGCTCATGAGGTTGGAGTCACCTCAATCAACATGGTAGTTGATCCCGAAATGGGAAGACTGCCGGGAAAGCCAGAGTCCAGTGGCCCGGTCAGTAGATTATAGGTCGTGTTCACTCCGACTCGCACCTCGTTGTTGGCAACAACGCACGTAGCCTGGGTGTTTTCTGGTCCGGTGTAATCAGCGGGTACGGTGTATTCGCCATCTTGGGGATCATAATAACCACATTCCACCGCGGGCGCCACTGACATGTCAAAATAACTGATACTGATCTGCTGAGTGGTTAGATTAGAGACAATCCCCTTGTTTTGCATGAGCTGACCTTGGATGGTGTTATCGGGAGGAGAGGCCGCGTTGCTCCATGCGGTTGGATTGATTGTGGCATAACGAGCGGCGATGCGCGTGGAATTGGCAAGTGAATTACTGGTCTCCAAGGCGAATGCTCCATTCACCACCACTCCGAACATTAGCAGAAGAACGGGAAAGATGATGGCGAACTCCACCAATCCTTGTCCTCGCTGCCGGTTTCTCACCCGGCCCATCAACCCCCCGTCAGATAGGGCATTCCGCCGCTATACACAGTTGGGGAGTTAGTTTGCTGAGTGGCATCCAGGCTCAAGGACCCATCACCAGTGACATTCAGGCCACCGGCGATGATAATGGAGTCCATGGACTCCCCGGTGCTGCTATTACCGGTTACGTTAATAGTCTCACTGGGGGCGTAGATGGTGCCATTGGTGCTGGCCGTGGACGTGCCAGTGAAATTCATCTGAGCGGTATTGCCGGGGTCAGCCATCATCAAAACTCCTTGATAGTTCCCACTGCTGGGAGCAGAGAGATTGTAAGACGCTCCGGCCGAAGCGTCAAATGAATTGGGTATCCCGCCGCCACTAACATAAGAAGCACACGGGGTGGTGTCGGAGGTGGTATACCCAGGACAAGTAAAGTACATGGTCACACCGCTACCCGACAGAACACTATTGCTGCCAAGATTAAATCCATTCTCAAAGACATAAATCCCAGGTGCCATGGTGACATTTTGGCCAGAGTTCAGGCTGAATGCATTCTGATAGATACCGGGCTGCATGGTGAATGTAGAGCTCGTTGAGCTATTAGCGGTGTATGAAGGTCCGCTTACAATCGGGGCGGGGATTCCGCTTAATGGGTTCTTGATCGGCGCCACTCCGGTATTCGGAGTCAACGTACCACCGCCTGGGCTTTGGAAGGTAACATTGGATGAACTAGCCTTGTTCCAACCCCCAACTATATTTATTCCTGAGGCGGTGATGCTCGCACTACCGGTGGCATACAAGGCGGTAGATGAGTTGGAATTCACCGTGATTGCCCCCGTATCGACGCTGATAGTGGCATTGCCAGTGACCTGCAGTGCTGATCCACCCGAACTCAAAATACACAAACCACATACCGGTCCATCGCCTCCGGTGTGCGCGTACGACACGACATTCACGGTGTCGACTTTTACGCCTAAGAAAGTACCCATCGGCGCGGATTGCGAAGAAGTTGTCTGAACACGCACCATCGTAACCGATGAAGAGGATTCAGTTTGGTTGCCATTCTGGTCCAGATACTCAATGCTCAAATTGGCGGGATTCAGTCCGTTGCGTCCAGCCACCCGATCTGCAGTAACGGTCGCCGCCGATTCCGTTCCGCCGTTGGTGATCACGTACGCCGCAGCCAAGGCGGCAGCGTCGGTCGCGCTCTGGCCGTGACTCTGCTCGTTGCCCAGCAGCCCCACATTCAATGCCAGCGCCATGACTGGTATCAACAAAATCAACAGTATCGCGAAAAGAGGCACAACTTGACCCCTTGATTTTCCGAATAATCGCAGCATGGTCGGATTATAACAACAACCCGCCTATTTGGATATACCGTGTCCTGATTTTGTCACGACGTCACGGCCGCGACGTCAGCGGCATGCGAGTGACGAACATATGCTATCGACAACCACAACGGAGAGCCACAGATCAATCCCAAGACAGCCCACTGCCACCACAGCAACGCCGCCCGAAGTGGAATCACGACCATGCCGGACGCTCCGCCTATGTGCAAAACGGATGTATGCCCGGCTGCCATAAACACCGCGCGGCCACTACCCACCCAACTGTTGAGAATGCCAGTTGAGACCAGGTAGGCATTCAATTCATGATGCAACATCACGGCGGTGATCACGACCGCCGACACCAATGGTCGGAATAGAATAAGCGGGATGATCAATCCGGCGGTCAACGACAACACGCTCATCTCGAAGCGATATCTCGGCAGCGCCATACCGCCCAGGAGATACAGCAAAGCGCACACCGCCCATATGGGGATGGCCTGCATGATCCGACCCAATGCGGGGATGATGGTAACTACCCGACCTCGCATGTTGGCGCGAGTCAGCACCCAGGGGTCTCGGGATGAATTTAACAATCCCCGGCTCTCGTAGCGCCCCCCTGGAAGACTGGCCACTATCTTGTGGGCGAATTCCGGACCATTTGTCGGCGGCTCGAAGACCATGATGCTACCGACGCGGATTGGTCCAGTGGCCGGACGCACCACCAATAGAGATCCCACCGGTTCGACGGGGCTCATCGATGGAGTGGTGACAACAAACAAACTCCCACCCGATGCGATCCACCCACCCCACGCTAGGAGGCAGCCGACACCTAACGCCACGGCCGCAAGTTTCAGTGCCACCGATACGTATGACCAAAATCGCCGTATCACAGCCCCCATTCGGCCACTCCGTACACCAATCTCGCAGTCCAGCCACCATTGACGAGCTCTACGGTAATCGGCAAGGTTGGATGTATGCCGACGTACGCATTGGGCGGGGTGCCTTCTTGAACAGCGGACGCACTAACGGTGACGCTGGCGCCCGACACAATGGCCCCAAGTGACAAACTACTCCCACTCAGCCCGGAGAGCAGTACATCCGAGGATCCATTCAGACTCGGGCAAGCTCCGGAGCCAGCCGGAAGCAAACACGAGGTCGTACCTCCGCTTGTCAGTTGAATGGTGATGCCTACGTAATTGCAGGGTGAACTGGTCGGCCCGCCAGGTACTTGATATGGATAAAGGTAGCCGCTTCCTTGGAGTGGCCAGAACGATGTCGGTGCCAGGGAATTGACTGCAGCGGCATAGGCAGATTGCCCAGTTCCAGCAGCAAAGAGTGCATTACCTTGCGCAGCGCTGAGTTGTGCAGGGAAGACTGCAGCGTCCGCAACAGACCCCTGGAAATACGCAGATGCCGGCGCATTCGGCCATCCTGCGGCTTCCGAGTCCCATCCAAGGTGCCACCATGCAGTATAATTCTGAGCGGCCACGGGCGTGGTGTTGGTCGCCACCAAAGCTCCGTCAACATACAAATACTCTCCCGCCGGGCCAATGGTGGCCATCGCCAGATGCCAAATACCATTGTTGTAAGCCGTAGGGCTCACCACCTCTTCGAAGGTGGGGTTGTAGACCCCGAACACGACATCGCCGGCGGGATCAACCCACAATTGGCGATCCCACATGGTCTGCCCACTGGTGCTCTGACTGTTCGTGGCTCCCATTATGGTGCCCGATCCCGTGGTCTTGAACCAAGCGGACACCGTAACCGGAGTGGGATCCACATAAGACTTGGTGGTCTCAATCCAGCCACTGCTACCGTTAAACGTCAGACTGCCACTGCCACCAAATGGTCCAGATCCAGTGGCAACTCCACCGTAGACCACACCAGGATTCCCCCCCCCCAGTGGCGTCATTC
>JAJZKY010000270.1 GCA_021803885.1 Planctomycetota bacterium | reverse complement strand
CCAAGTGGATCTGAGCAAGGTGCGTCCTTACCTGCGCGGGACCATTGAACAAATCTACGAACCGACCAAACCGGAGAATCTCGAAAAGAGGGGTATGGATGTGCTCATCGGAGCGGCATCCTTTGTAGATCCCCACACCCTTCGCGTTGGCGACAGGACGATCCGCGCACGCAAGTTCCTCATCAACACGGGAGCCGAGCCCAGACTCCCCGCAATTGAGGGGCTTTCCTCGGTTCCATTCCTGACCTATCAACAGATCTTCGAGAACGACCGCATGCCCGAACATCTGGTCATCATCGGCGGTGGTCCGATTGGCTGCGAAATCGCGCAGGCCTACCGTCGGTTGGGAGCGCGAGTCACGATGGTCGCCGAGCACTTGATTCCCCACGAAGACGACGAGGTTTCTGTGCTCATGGAGCGTGTATTCGCCAATGAAGGAATCGTCCGCGTTGCCGCACAGGCAAAGTCCGTTTCGGGGACAGTCGGCTCCATCGTTGTCCGCACCGCCGTTGGCGATACCACGGGAGATATGCTTCTCGTAGCCACCGGTCGCGCTCCCCTGGTTCGTAATCTTGGACTCGAAGCGGCCGGCGTCCGCTACTCCGAGCGCGGCATCGAAGTGGACAGTTATTTGCGCACTTCGGTACGCCACATCTATGCAGCAGGCGACGTGATTGGCGGGCCGCAGTACTCTCATCTCGCGGGCTGGCAGGGCTTTCAGGCAGTTCGCAACGCCCTGTTGCCCGGCAAAAACAAGGGCATGTGCCCGTCGCTGTCGCGCATTACGTTCACTTCGCCCGAGGTGGCCCAGGTGGGCTCGACCGAGCGCGAGGCACGAAAGCAGTATGCCGAGAATCAGTTGCAGGTAATGACCTTCGACATCGCGAAAGTAGACAGGGCTGTCAACGAAGACGACAGAGTAGGTCTTCTCAAGATCATCGCTCTGCGCAATGGACGCATTCTTGGCGCGGTCATCGTGGGGGAGCGAGCCGGCGAGACCATCACCGAACTGGCAGTCGCAATCCGGAATCGCCTGAAGCTCGCCGACCTCTCGGCAACGATTCACCCCTATCCCACCTATTCCTCTGGCGTGCAGTTTCTCGCTACAAAGATGGCGATGGAGCAGGCCTTTAAGGGAACCTCGGGGAAATTCATCCGCGGTCTTTCCGCGCTCTGGAGGTAGCCTGCACAATCGTTCGATCGTGAGCCTCACCATCGGCCAATGCGTCGATGATGGGGCACTCTGCTCCGTCGCCGGCATCGCATTGTCGCACCAACTTGCCGAGTACCCGCCGCACGGCCTTCAAATCAGCCAGCTTGCTGTCAATCAGCTCCAGTTTGTGAACAGCAAGTGCTCGTGTGCTTTTGCAGGAGCGCGCTTCATTCAGTAGCAGTAATTGGCCTACCTCGGCCAGAGTGAAGCCAAGCGCCTGCGCGCGTTTGATGAATCGCACACGCTTGGCCTGTTCCAAAGAGTACCGCCGCTGCCCATACAGAGGTTTGGCTGGCTCTTCGAGCAGCCCACGCCGCTGGTAATAGCGAATTGTTTCAACGTTTACTCCAGCAGATTCCGCCAGCCGGCCAATGGTCATGTCTGTGCTCATGCGGTTTTCCGTTTGACTCCGTACTAAGGTACGGACTCTACAATAGCACTTGTGATACAGATCTGAGGAGATTGGCACGATGCAACTCACCGGCAAAGGGTCGTTGATCGCGGGCGTACTGGCCGCTATTGGTGCGTCGGTCTGCTGTGTCGGGCCCCTGGTGCTGTTGGCGCTCGGAATCAGCGGCGCATGGATCGGGAATCTGACGGCAATGGAGCCTTTCCGGCCCTTCTTCATTATCCTGACGCTTGTATTCCTCGGGTTGGCGTTCCGCAAGCTCTACGTGGTTCCTCGGGTCTGTACCCCGGATTCAGCCTGTGCCAATCCGCGCGTACTCAGAAGGCAGCGCATCACTTTCTGGATTGTTACCACGATGCTGCTGCTTCTCCTGGCCGTGCCATGGATCGCCCCGCTGTTTTATTAAATGGAGTCTCTTATGCGAAAACTTCTGATTGCCGCACTGGCCGCCGCACCTCTTATTGCATTCGCAGCTACGCCCAAAACGGTCACACTCGACGTGAAGAATATGACCTGCGCAGTCTGTCCAATCACCGTGAAGAAGTCACTGGAAAAAGTCCCCGGAGTGACCGCGGTCAAGGTCGATTTCGCAAAGAAAACGGCCACTGTGACGTACGATCCGGACAAAACAAAGCCTGCGGCCCTGACCCGCGCCACCACGATTGCGGGCTATCCCTCCACCTTAGAGAAGTGAGGCTGCCATGAATGACGTTGTTCTCGAATCCGTGTTGACCTGCCCGCATTGCGGCTTTGCCAGGCCAGAAACTATGCCAACAGATTCCTGCCAGTTCTACTATGAGTGCACCAATTGCAAGAAGGTGCTGCGCCCGAATTCGGGCGACTGTTGCGTCTTCTGTTCATTTGGCTCAGTCAAGTGTCCGTCGATGCAGGCCTGAGAGAGCAGCGGCAACGCCGAGTTGCTCCCTTGATTCAGATAGAGCGGCCTCTACTGTCAAGAAGGTGCCGACAGGACATTGCGATTTGAATCACACGTCCTGAATCACGCCCTCTTTTGGCTCAACATCGTCCAGAGACCGTGAAGCAGGTTTGGACGTCCGGGAGGGAATCTGTAATGAAGACGCCGGAAATGGCTACTGACCCCTTCGGTGAGACAGTTTCTATCGCTACACTCAAAGCGTTCTCGATTCTGAATCTTACATAGCGCTGGGTGTGTACCGGGTGACACTCAACTTCTCGATGGGATTCATTCAAGCTGGGGGAGAGGTTTTGGGGGAAGAAACGCCGCTTGAGTCCCTCATCATCCGTGCCTTTTTAACACTCTGCGAATCTCGCGTGAAAAACCGCAGTGTAGGTGCATATAGTTCTGCTTCAGATTTGCCTTGCATCTGAGCTTCATACTCCTCTGGGGTTTGATAGCCGAGCGCGGAATGTAATCGCTTCTGGTTGTAGTAGTCATCGATGAATTCCTCGATGTGACTGCGCAACTCCTCCAAGTCGAGGTATTTGTTGGCGTAGATTTCCTCACGTTTGAGCGTCTTGATAAAGCTCTCGCAACTGGCGTTATCGTAAGGGTTCGCCGGCCGGCTCATGCTCTGAACCATCCCGTGCCGCTTGAGAATCGCGACATATTCTGGCGACGTGTACTGCACTCCGCGGTCGGAGTGGTGCACTACTCCCGGCCGGGGGCGTCGCAGTTTGATCGCGCCGTCGAGCGCGTCAACTGCCAGGCGTGAGGTGAGGGATCGATCCAGTTTCCAGCCCACAACCTTACGTGAGTAGCCGTCTAAGATAACCGCCAGGTAGACGAACTCGGCCCGCACTCGGATATAAGTGATGTCCGCCACCCACAGCTGATCGACTGAATTCAGCCGCATGCGCCGCGATAGATTCAGATAGACTTCCAGTGATTCTTTGGATTCTGTGGTGGTCGCAAATTCCTTCGGCTGCAGCGCGAGGAGGTTATCCTCACGCATGATCCGCGCTACTCGCTTATGGTTTACCTGCATGCCACGGCGCTTGAGCTCCGCAGTAACCCGACGGTAACCATAGCGACGTCGGTGCTGGAGTGCGACCTGCTGAATGGCCGAGCGCACTTCGGTTTCCTCTTCGAGTGGAACATGAGCTTTTAAGAACCGGTAGAATCCAGCGCGGCTCACTCCCGCCAACAGACACATTCGCTCAATACTTAGGCTGCCTTGCATCGGCATCACTTCCCGGATCTGGTCGTAGATGCCGTTCCGCCAGAGCCTCTGCTGCTCTGGCGCCGAGCCTCCACTTTTTGCAAGGCGCCTTTGAAAAAATCCACTTCCAGCGTTTTCTCCGCAAGCAATCGCTGCAACTCACGCACCTGTTTGCGGAGTTCGCGGACGGGAGACGTAACCCTGGCGCTCGACTCACTGGCATGCTCAAGCTGCCGCTGCCACTGATATAAATTGCTGCGGTCGATGCCCAGCTCTTTCGCCAGAGCAGAGACGCTGGGACAATCCCTCATCCGCTCCACTGCCATCTGCCGGAACGACAGAGGGTATTTGCCGACTCGCTTCTTTGCCACTCGCAGTTCCTTTCACTGCAATAGGTTGCAAAGAATACTGTCTCATGCCGTAAAGTGTTGGAAACACAACTGTCTCACTTCAGGGGGTCAGTCCATGCTCATCTGGCAATCTTCCAAAACGGTGGATAATCATCCACTAGAGGGTTGATTATCCACCATCAGGATTAATCGTGATAGAACCGTTGGGCGTGGAAGTCGAGGCTTCCGCAACCCCTGGTAGCCATGATGCCCGTGGGCTCCGTGCATTGGCACACGCCATTGGGAAAAACTGATTGCGTGGCGTCATTCTCTATGGAGGCAGAGAAGTCACACCGTTTGCCCCCAACCTACATGGTGTCCATGACCTCACTGTGGGCGTGACTAGAAATTCTCCCTGTTCAGCATTGCCCAGAGTTGCTCTATACCGCCAATCAATGCTCAGCCATCTTGAAAACCGACAATTCCTGCTGCTCTGCATGCTCTCCAGCGTTTGTAAATTAATCCGAGTCCATGACCACTGGGTTGATTGTCAGAGTGTCGCCAAGTCCTGATGAGAGAACGCAGTCGCAATCTTTTCGTGTAAGCCGATCGCTCTCATCAAGTTCCCAGTCTGGAAGGAAGAATTTCAAATCGTGAGGCGTCCGCGTTGTTATGTGCAATGCGACTTGCATGAATTCCATCAGGGCCAAGCTGACTCCGAGCATGTTGAGTGGGAGCACACTAGGCTCTACGCCGTCCGTCTGGTCCAAAGTAAGACCATAGGGAATGCGGCTCTCGATGCCCCGTTGAGCACCTTGGGCCTCGCGCGTCAGATTGTAGGAAGTGAGTGTCTCGCGGCACCATGCACAGGGTATACCTGGTGACCACACGTGAGCGTGCGTCATCAGAGCATCGATCTGGAGATTGCGGTCGGGATGCATCCACGATGCCATGTCAATCGTTGGAATTAGATGAGCGTATGCGAGATCGTTGAGAGGAACCCGTGCGGCAAGCTTATCCACGCAACAGAAGATCAGATCACAATCTTTGAGCCGGGTCAGCCCCTCTCTCGTTGTAGCCCAATCTTCGACTACATCGATAGTGAAGGGCTCCGCGGTTGCGAATGACTCGGCCATGGCCTTCATTGCGGTCACTTTCGGGTGCCCTATGTAATCGGTTGTTACCCCCGCCGTCCGATGTCGGTTTTCTTTCTTTGCAACATCTTTGTCCCAGATCAACAATTGACCAGCTCCCATAGTGGCCAGCGCGAGAATTGTGAGGCTCCCAGTTCCCCCGGCGCCAGCAACACCGATCCTAATGTTCTGGAGGCGTTTACGACCCTCCTTTCCCCATAAACGAGTGGAGCGGTCCATAACCGTTGGGTTGGGATGATCCATCCAAGGTGACGCGGAGGTCTCGATAATTCTGAGCTCTGGTCCGACAATTCGTACGCCATGAACGGGCTGGGTGACCGTATGGTTATTGGAGCGCCACCAGACACGGGCATCGACGTCCCCCAGACTCCCGATGACTATACTGGCGGATACCGTACCCTCACGTGAGAGCGTCACCGTAGGAAACAGCCGCTCTTCGTACCAATCATCACGTGCGCTAAATGCGCCGATTCCTTCGCCAAACAAATCCGATTTGGGATGGGTGTGGACGAGGCAAAGGCCGACCATGGAACCAGCGTCCACAGCTGCATCCATGACGCGGGACAGGTACGTAGCGGAGATTTCGAGGTGTCTGGGTGTTGCAATCACCTCACCTGGTTCCGGCCAGAGGATTTCCCGTAGGAGCACAGTGGTTCGCACCTTTCCTCGGCTCGGGCGTGTAAGTACAAAGCAGCAAGCTTCGTGCGGAGCCTGAGCCCAAAGGGTCGCCTGCAGTTCGCTCCAAGTAGCGGCACTGACTGCAATGTGGACCTCCTGGCTGAGTTCAGCCTCAGGTAACGATACTCGATGATCAGTCATCAATCGTGCTCCGGTTGCTCAAAACGGCGAAGGCAATGCGTGTAGTGGTCGAACAACGTGTGCTTACGCCTCTCCCAGCGAACCCTGTTCCAAAGATGCCAAGAGAAGACCAAAACCGGCACGTTGCCTAGTGCAGATCCGGCAACAAATCCTTGATTTAGGCCGACGCGGTGGATGTCAGCGTTTTTCCTTACTGGGTCAGGCATCTTAAGCTTTGCGCCAACGGCGGAAATGAAAAAACAGTCCTCAGGTGCAGCGTCCGGGAAATTGAAGGGCACACGGAACCCGAAGGGGCCAGATCTTACGGTGTACTCCTGACGGTATTCATGATCAGCGGCGTGCACCACGAATAGGCTCGTGCCGGGAACCGGCTCCGGCGAGACCTGGAACTGATGACCGGACCTCGCCGACAGATAATCTACTGCGTCAAGTGCGGCC
>JAJZKY010000269.1 GCA_021803885.1 Planctomycetota bacterium | reverse complement strand
GCAGGAGGATGGGGGTTAATTCAAACGCTTCGGTCTGGCCATTGGGATTTGTGCCGTAGCCGACAATATCGCCCGAATCATTAATCCCAGTGGCGGCCTCCAGGTTCCATCCGGGGTTCGCTGCCAACAGCGAATTGAGTGCTGACATCGTTCCACCCGAATCAACAAACGCCAACGTCCCGCCGCCCGCGACCGCGTAATAACCAACCACGGCGTCCGACCCATTGATCGCGGTGGCGTATGAGCCGAGATTATTGGGATCACCCAAATCCTCCATTGTTGTTCCGTTATACAAGAAGGCGTGCGGATCGCCGCCCGAGAGTGTAAGCGAATAACCGGCGACGTGGCCGGAGTTATTGACCGCCGCGGCATAGCTGGCCGAGCCACCCAACGTTCCGAGGTCGCTGGTCGCGCTGGATACGGTTGAGTAAATAAACGCGTGGTTCTGGCCTTGGCTGGTGCTGGAATAGCCAACAATATATTGGCCGTTGGCGCTGATCCCCGCCGCGTAACTCGAAGAGCCACCCAACGTGCCTAGATCGGCCATCGTGCCGCCCGCAGGGTTAAGGAAGGCGTGCGTTGTTCCGGCGTTGGTGCCGCTGTTACCCACCACATCGCCCGCTGAGTCGATTCCAAACCCCTGGCTGACCGGGTTACCCAACGGGCCGCTAAGCGATCCGAGGTTGGAAATATTGCCGCCGGAAACCAGAAACGCGGTATTATTCCCCGACGAGTCCGTGCCGTAACCGGCGATTTGCCCGCTGTCGTTGATGGCGGTGTTCACCCAATTGGTTCCACCGGGGGATAGCGTTATTGAATAACTCCCGCCGGAAAACAGGAGGCCTTCGGATGATCCGCCGACCATGGCATATCCGACTGCGTCCCCGGTACCGTTGATCGCCAACGCCGCGGAAGCGGTTCCGCCTGAGGGGATTCCCAAACCTTGGACCTGGTACTCGGAATTGGCCTGTGCCGCACCACTAACGAGAATACCGCCAACAATCGCGGCAACGACGGTCGGCAGAGAAAGCGCCCGCGTGGAGAGCCCGCCGATCTGCCGCGACAATTCCGTTCGGTTCCGTGAACCAGAAACTGTTGTCAACCAATTTCTATTCGCCATGTTAGTTCTCCCGATGTAAAAATATCGCCATGCATGCATTCGCATCAAATCCAAGTGCCAAGGCCTAAATTGAAACGATTTCGGAACGCTATTGGCTCAATTCCGTGCCAGCTGGCCGCGGAGGCAAGCGGGCTTGGAATCACGCTCGCTACCTCATTGCCCTTATCCAAAGCCTTTGTGGTGTCCCCAAAATAAAAAGTGATTCCACCCAACCGGCTCGGGGAGAGCATCCGGGCGGTTTCGGCGGCGTCCGATCGGGCGCAACCTGGCGTGGGATTCGCCGGCCAGTCTGATTGTGGCACAACCAATGTTGGAGACCAAGCCGACAGGGCCAACGAAGCCGGAAACGCATCCCCTCCAACCGCCGTGCCGGAAGGCAACTGGGCCGTATTTGCCGCTGTGACCGTCGTTGGTGCCAGACTTGCGGCCGCAGTAACAACTGCATCGTAACCAATGGCCTGAAGGGCAATGCCTTCGGGCGAGGTCAGGCTGACGGTGGGGTTAGCGCCCGGCGTGCCGAAGGCATCTTGTACGTAGATTTTTGTGTTGCTGCCCCAATCGCCGTAATCACCCCCTGATTGTTGATTAAAGCTCACGATAGGGGTGTTACCTCCGTCAATTGAAAAATAGGATGATGCGGTGCCACTATGTGTGAAACTCGGAGTGCGCTCTGCCGAGTAACGGAATAGATCCATGGGGCCGTAGCTTCCGGAGCCCACATGAACGGGGCCCAGCGTAGATCCCTGCCCCCCTATGCCAAGCACCTCGTCCACTTCGTGCTGGATTTCGGCATTCGCGCTGTACGTACCGCTTTGGCCGAAGCCCGCCAAATCGTCGGCGTTAAGCAAGATGACTCCATCATATGTGCCGCCTTGGCTGCCGGTGGACGTCAAGTCGCCCGCAACCGGCCGTCCCAACGCCCGCAGGTTTGCGGACGTGGCGATGATCGAAGCCGCTCCGTTGGCATCGTTGCCATATTGGAGATTGTCGTAGGCCGTCTGCTCGACGACGTTGCTCGGATTGTAAGTGGCGTTGGCAAGTAAGGCCTGCGTATAGGTGCTGTATGAAACTGATTGGTACGACGCCACGGTTGAGGCGATGGCATTGCCCATATCGGTACCCAAGTTGAAATAAATGTTAACGGTAATAGGGTTACTTAAGTCCTGCTCGTAGAAACTTATTGCGGAATTGATATCGCCTTCAATTGTGCTTGCCGCGCTGCTGCTGCCGGTGATTGAGCTGCCGAAGGTTGCGTTGATGGTCAGGTGTGGGCTGTAACTGGCAAGGTATGAAATTAGTTTGTTCGCAATCGGGCTACCGAGTCCGGCGTATTTGTTGTAGCGGTTAAGGGCAGTCGACGGCGAAACGGGCGTCGGTTCGTGGAAATCGCTGGCGGGAGCGGAATAAAGCGCATCCATCACCTGCTGGCCGCCCAGTGTTGTGGTAAGGCCGTTCTCCAGCCGCTTCTGATCTGCTATGGCGATCAGGGCCGCCCATTGCGGCGCACCGTAGCTGGTTCCCGCATTGCCGTATGGGCTTGTATCAAGCCACCAGCCATCGTAATAGGTCGGAAGTCCTGTGGCATCGTAAGCGACATCGGGTGTCGCTCTCATTCCGCCCGAATTTATGCCAGTCACCCCTACTTGGTATGACGGCTCATTCTCGTATTTACTGTTACCAAAGCCCGTACCGGAGCCGAGGAACACGCTCCAAGGCGTCTCTGAGCCATAATCACCAGCGGCATCCGCGACTGTCAGGCTGGTTCCACCCACGGAAAGAACGTAAGGAGAAACGGAGGGATACCCAACGCCCGCTTGGCCGTAGGTGTCACCTGACGTGCCGACAAAGGCCACGTTCGGATAGCTGGCGAAAGTCGAATCGTAACTGCCCTCACTGGCGAATTCGCCGACGCCAATACTCATTGATACCACGGATGGCTTGAAGACATTGATGACATTGGGGATTGCGATGTTATTCAAATCCGACCAAGAGCTTGAACTGGACTCGACCAGAATTATTTTCGCACCCGGTGCGATCGCGTGGGCCCACTCCACATCAAGAGCCTGCTCGTCCGAGCCGCCGGAATAATTTACGTTGCTTGGGTCAATCATCGTACCGTTCTGGTTCACCACCGTCAGGAACCCCGATTGACCATTTGTTTCAGGGGTGCCAGCGGAGCCGCCCGGAACACCCAAGGCCGCATCAAAAGCATTCACATCGGAGTAGATCGTCGGAACGGTGCCCCAGTTGATTATCGCTATGGTTTGGCCGGTACCGGGCAGAATTGGGTTGCCGTTGGCATCGTTCCCGAAACCCAATTGGTTGAAGCCGTAGGCTTGGTTCATCTGGGCTGGCGTTAGGCCGACGACGACTTTGGTAGATGCGGTGGCGCTCACATTGTCAGTCGAGTCCTCAAAGGAGAAAGTCACGTAGACCGTCCCGGTGGAATCGGAATTCGGCGAGAAGGTCAGGCCTTGGAGGTCTAAGTTGATTTCCGCCGGCGTTCCCGTAACGGTCCAAGTAGAAGAACCCGGAGACGCACCAAAATGGAGGGTTCCTTGTAGCCCGATTTCCGCGGAATCCAAGTTGACGGTGAGTTTGTCGCCCTGGCTGGTGGTATCTTGGCTCGATACGGTAACGGCGTCGCCGCCGGTGAAGCTAAGCTGACTGTTCTCGCCGATCACGGCCACATGAGGTGCAGTGATGGTGGTCGTTACTGGCGGTAAAATGGATACAGATATCTTCGCTGTGGCGGTCAGAAGGGAGCCGTTCTCAACAACCGCCAAGTTGGTGAGCGTAAGATTGATATTGGCACTGCCGCTGGTACCCGGTGTGGGTGTGAATACCAAGCCGTCGGCGAGCGCGGCATTCAGCGCTGAAAGTGAACCTACGACCGTTTCCGATTCTCCCGTGTCCTTCATAATGTCCAACTGGCCGGTGTTGGCGAGGCTCACTGTCCCGCCGCTCGCAGTGATATTAAGTTGCTCATTGAGGCCGATCGCCTGCGGGTCGGCCAACGTGATGGCGTCGCCGTTGGCGGCGGAAAATGTCAGGGAACTGTTTTCTTCCACAACGGGGGAGATTGGCGGCGGCGTAATGCTTGGCCCCGATTCGCTCGGATTGGCAGACTGAGCGGCGATAAACGTGAACTTCGTCGAGGCTTCGAGCGTCTGCGGATTCAAGACCTCCACGCTCATCTGATCACCGGGTCTGACAAGGTAAAGGCCATTAGGGCCGACCGTGTCGTATGCGCCAGCCAATCCGGATATTGTGATGGCATTGTTAGACCAGGCGGAAACATCCGCGGTCACTGCGTCGCCCGTATAGCCCACACTGAAATGCCGCGTCACATCGACCAGATTCAGGTCGGCGGTATCTTTATTGCTGAAGGGGGCCTGTGCCAGTGTACCTAAATTGTTGCCGTTGATGGTGAAATTCCAGTTACCTTGCACAGTGGAGGGCACGGTGGTGGATACTCCGGTGATAACCGGTGCGGGTGGCGTACTCGGCGTGGCGAACCGGAACGTGTTGGAAGCCACGCCTGTCTGGGGATTTAACACTTCCAAGCTCATCTGATCGCCCGGGTTTACAACATATTGCCCTCCTCCGTACACGCCGGAAAGACCCGATATCACAATGGAATTGTTAGACCAAGAAGAAACATTGACCGTCACCGCGTCGCCCGTATAGCCCATACTGAAATGCCGCGTCACATCGACCAAATTGAGGTCGGCGGTATCTTTATTGCTGAAGGATGCCAGTGTGCCGAGATTTCTTCCGTCAATGGTGAAACTCCAGTTGCCTTGCAGCGTGGAGGGAACCGCGGCGGAAACTCCGGTAATAATCGGCGCCGGCGGGGCGCCACCGCCGACCACGACGGTGATCGCATCGAGCGGAACGTATTGGTGCTCGTAGCCGGGGGCGAGAAGCCAGTTGTCAGATGTCCAACCATTTTGCTGCCCCTGTTGAATTTGCGATTGACTCAACGTGGCGATATCGTTGCCATCGCCCCATGTATCCGGGTGCCCCGATGCCCAGTTGGTGGCGGATGCCACCTGGCCGCCATTCATCTCCCACTCGAACGCAAAAATAATGTGATAGGTGCCCGGGGTGGTTGGGGCGGTCAGCGAAACACTCGCCGTCTGATCCGAGGTGCCTGTGGGAATCCACCCATTAATGGTCTGGTAGCTGGTCGCAGGGTCACCCCAAGACGGGGTGTAAATGAGCGGGGCGACGGCACCACCCGATTCGATGTTATCGGTGACCAAGCTGACCTGGCCGGAAATTGACGCACCTGCGGCTACCGAAATTGTATCAGCGGCATCCGAGACGCCTGCGAACGAACCTGTTCCCGACGCGATCCTTATTGTGCCACCCGTGTCGCCGGGGTTGGTCGGAATCGTGGCCTGTGTCTGCTGCGGCACGGTGGTGTCGAACGCGCTCGACATCACCCCTGTCTGCGGGTTGGCGATCTTTATCTGCAGTTGATCTCCCGAGAGGATAATCCATGCTGGGCCACCGTTGTTTGACGGCTGTCCATACGCACCAGTAAAGCCATTTATTGCGATCTGGTTGTCGGTCCAACTTGTCACGTTGACGTTCACCAGATCGTTGGGAACCGAGTAACCAGCTTGGAAGGCCTGCGTGGTGTCATTGATGATAAGGTCGGAGCTGTCCCCGTTGAACGGGGACTGTGTACCGAAACCGCTGCCATCAATGGTCATATTCCAGTTGTCGTAGCTTTGACCGGCGACAGGCACGGCCGTCATATTGACGCCGGAAATCTGCGGGATCGAAGCGGTGCCATTGGTAAACAGGTACACCCCAAGCAGGTCGGCTATGTAGTCGACCGTCATGTCCGCAGAGATAATGCTCGTGGTCTCCGTGATCGTATAGGTGCCGGGGTCAAGGTAGGCGTGTGCGATTCCAGCGGTGCTGGACCGGCCGATACCCACATCGTTCGTAGCGTTCGTTGTTGCATCGGTAATCAGCCCCGTGGGACCTTGAAATGTTATCCCCTGCTGGCTGCTCCCCAATCCCATTGCGACCACAAGAGTAGGCTGAATGATCGTGAAACTCACCGAGGCTTGGTAGCTGCCGGAACTGACGTAACCGGGGCCCGATGCGACGCTCTTACCATACAGCGCCTGCATGTTCGTGAAACCAGAGACACCGACCCCTATCATGTCAGAGTTTTCGGAGACCAGTGTCGAGAAGCTGTTGATCGGTTGGCTGGCCGAGGCCACGCCGACGACAAGGCTGCCCGCCGTATCTTTCACGAATTCGCCTTTGCCTTCGGCAAGCGGGGTAATCCCCAGGGCGCCCACTTCCCCATACAGGTAGGTCTGCGCACCGGATGTGAGGGTCATTTCGTAGGTGTTGGCAGGAGGAAGGTAATAGTCCCTTTGGT
>JAJZKY010000268.1 GCA_021803885.1 Planctomycetota bacterium | reverse complement strand
GTGGAGCTACTATACAAAAAAATCGCGGCTCCACTCATCCGGACTCTTTGGCCCGGTAAGACTCACCGCCGTTGCCCGTGTTCCGGTGCCGACGGATCAGAAATGATGTAAGGGGAAAAATGTGCCATCTTTGCATGTTGAAAGCGATGGAAACAAAACGCGCCAGGATGTCTAATGTGCCCCGGCGCGTCGGCGGGACGATGAGCGAAGCGAGGAGTCACGACGACGCGACGCCCGGCCGACGCCCGACCGCTACCAGGCCTTCCACGGCCGTCGCAATGCTTTGCGTTGCTGCCGACGGGCCGGTTGCTTACACCAGCAGCGTCGACGCTTTCTACAGCGCCTACGCCGAGGTGGACTGGGGCGCAACCGCGGCTTGGAACGGGTCTTCAGTTGCCTGGGATGTTTCGACACGGGCGGTTGCCGCCAGCGTGTTTCAGGTTTCCGGCGGCGGCTCGCCGGGAGCGACCTCTGGTCCGTCGGCCGATGAACTGACCGTGCGGCCCGGTGCGCTATATTATTTCCCGTGAGCTCGTTGGTTTAGTATGAAGTTTAGTTGTCTGAATATTGCGAAGCGGTTCACCCGGCCAGGAGGCCTGCGTTTATCCATAATTTTTCTGGCGTTGGCTGCGGCTGCATCGGCCGCCGCTGGCTGCGAACACAAAGGCAAGCCAACGGCGAAGGCTGCGCCAACCACGCTGTTCCCCCTTCCGCCGGTGTCCTTTCCGGGCGATAGCTCGAATGTGTTGTGGACGTGGAGAGGATGTAGGTTCGGGCTGGAACGACACGCGAACGACCGGAGGAAATGTGACTTCCTGCTGGGCGTCGTCTTGGGTGTTACACGGGCCCGGTTCGGGGCCATTCACCGGGTCACGTATAAAGAGCGCGTGCTCTGTGATAGTTGGGGTGACCAGCGGAACGGTAATATCATAACGATTACGGGCGAGAACGGCCTTTTCGCGTCGGCACGGCCAGGCCAGCGTTACGAGTTTGCGATCCCGCAGATCAAACTGGGGACTGCTTGGGTGACGGCGGCGTTACCCTCCAAACGGAAAGGTGCCCCGTACCGCTACACTTACGGGCTTGCCCCGATTGGATTTCTCGCGCCGATTGTCGTAGCGCCAAGCCGGATAAAGGAGGTAAAGGCTGGAATGCAAGCGATGGGCCACTATTTTCGGAAGAACGGCAGCCTCAGGCTGACGGCCACGCTGCGTTCCGCCAGGCATCTGATGCGTTCAACCAATTATTGCGAATGGGCATTGGGGTGCTGGCTCCGCGAGGAGCTGTCGCTGCGCGGACAGCGGCGATCATACGAGACGCCCGGTGGACGCCTGGCACGTCGCTGGCGGGAAAAGCCACCCCCGTCAATACGGACACAATTTGCGATAGCGAAGCTCGGCGCAGCGGAAATTAACAGAACGGCTTGGTTAACTTATGTCGCGACGCGTCCTCTCAGGATCGATAGACAGTCCCTTGGTGCCGGGCTCATCCTGCGAATACTGGCAGCAAAGGTGTACTGGGAAAGCGACAGATTGAGAATGTACACACGGGGCCGGGAAGCGGGTGCATTGTCGCGTTACTTTGGACGTTTGCCAGCGAAGGGCGCATCACGATGAGATACGATACCGTACTGCCATGTGCGTGCCATATAGCGGCTGTCCCGGCGCGCAGCTGCATCTGCTGGGCACGAAGGGCCTACTCCGTATCTTTTAAGGATTCGGCCTGTGGGACTTGTGCGGTACCGGGGACAACACAATTGCGTGAGGATTATCAATGCGGCGATTTACGATCGTTGTAGCGCCTTTTCTTGCAGGCTTGGTCGTCACAGCCGCCTTCAGCGGCTGTACCGCTTGCGCACATAAACAGCCCGGTGCCAAACCCCGGATCCCCTGGCACCAATTCTCTTTGCGCGTGGCAACGCAATCTCGCATCTTGCGGGCGATCAGGCACCGCGCCAGAATTTACACGGTGCGCGTCCTGCGGTGCGAGCCCCTGCCGTCTGTAGTCGAGTGGTCCAACTTGGGCTATCTGGTCGTTCGCGTTGAGCAAGCGATCTACGGGCCAGCTAGTCACCGACTGAGAATCTACTACGGGAATAGAACTATGTCCATTGCCATGCCCGCAAGGCCTTTCTGGGATCCCCAGTCGCGGGCGCTCAAGCGGGGGAGTGAATTGCTGGTAATTCTATATCCGGCGGCGTACGAACCCCATTCGTCAGTTCTGGGCCGGGTGGCCTCGACGCAAATCTGGGTGCTCTGGGGACGCAGTGATCCCCTTGTCGAATCCGTCGATGACCTCGTGAGCCTGACTCGACTGAGAACAACAGCCGGTGGACGGCACAAAAATAACGTGATTGATTCCGCGATTCGGACGGCCGAGACGCAAGCGGATGTGTGGGAGCGGTGTCACAGCAATCGTGCTGGCATCACGTCGGCGGAGGATGCCCTAAACAAAGTCGCTGCGGCGTTTGGCCGTCACCCGCTCGGCCAAGCGGCGATGGTGATCGGAGTGCGTGCGGCACCGGGGCTTATTCCGCTACGCGGCACCAAGCCGGTGGCGCGACGCCGTTTGGTGGCCGCCTTGGTCGCCGCTACACTGGCCGCTCCGCCAATCGAGCGGGTCCCGCTGGTGCGGTGCTTGGGTAAAATTGTGGTTTGGGGCGATGCCCCGGCGGCAATTTCGTGTATGAATGTGCGCCGTCGCAGGCGGTTGGACATGCTTTTGTCGGATATGATCGGCCAAGCAACTGCGCGGCCGGAATTGACTCGGTTTTTGCTGCGCGACCTGGCGTGGTTACGGCGGGATGTAAAAGGGTAGCATCAGTGCCTTTTAGCTCGCAGGCGCGCCAGTTCCCTTTTGGCTGCGAGGTCGCCCGCCGCCGCTGCTTTGCGATACCATTTCTCGGCCTTTTTTTCACTTCGTGGAACGCCAAATCCAGTCTCATAGAGACCGGCGATATCTGTCATCGCAGACGTGTTCCCTCGCGCCGCCGCCATCTTGTACCAGTCAATCCCTCTGAGGCTGTCACGCGGAACACCCATGGCACCCACATACATGTCGCCGATCCCTATCATCGCCCATGCGTCGCCGCGTGCGGCCGCTCGCCGAAACCAGACCATCGCCTTCTGGTAACTCTGGGGCACGCCTTTGCCGGATTCATAGAGTGCCGCGATTTCGCCCATTGCGCCCGCGTTCCCCACCGCCGCCGCCTTCCGCAGCCAGAACACCGCCCGTCCATAGTCTTGCTTGACGCCGGTCCCGTGCTCAAGTGCGATCGCGACCAAATTCATTGCCAGCGGGTTCCCGGCCACAGCCGCCTTGTGATACCACGCAAACGCATCTTCCGGGTTAGCCTTTCCCCCCCAGCCGAATTCACGGCTCTGACCGAGGAATATCATTGCCAGGGGATTACCCGCATTGGCGGCCTTGTGGTACCAGCCGATGGCTCGTCGCGAACTCGCCGGCACCAACCACCCGTTGTCATAGAGTCCAGCAAGTGCCATCATCGCGTTGGGATTTCCTGAGGCTGCACCCGCCTTGAGGAAGCCAAGTATGTCTTTGCGGTATTTTGCAGAAAAAACCTTACTTTTGGAGAGGCGCCCGATCTTTCCAAGCCCCGCCATATCTCCCATTTTTGCTGATTTGGCGTACCACATGGCCGCCCTTCCAAGACTACGGGTAACACCAAGCCCCCTCTCATACAATCTGCCAAGCCGTAGCGCGGCGCGGCCGTCCCCTGTAGCGGCAGACTTTCGATACCAATGTATTGCCGCCTGGTAATTGCGGATAACGCCTTGGCCTTGCTCATAAAGCCTTCCAATTTGGTACTCCGCTTCGCCACTGCCTGATTTCGCCGCCTCCTCCAAAAGCTTCATTGCCGCTCTGTAATGGCCGTCCCTTCGAGCTTGCAGCCCCCGCTGGTAATCCACCACATCCGGCCGCCGCACCGCTGCAGGCGTAGCCGTTGCTGCGTTGCCGACGCCCGTAAGCACGAGCAGTGCAGGAGCGGACAAAAGGAGTCTTACCGGGCTATTGCGGATATTTACTACCATAAGCGCCTCAATGGAAGACTCCGGTAATTATTTCAAACAGATCCTACATAAGCTCCGCAGCGTCATCGCCCGGGCTGGGCTGGTGGTCCGATCGAAACGTGGGCGGTTCTGTGCAGGGGGCGAATTTTGGCCGACCCGGGTAGCAATGCTTGGATGCCTTTGATCGTTGTCGGCAGCTTTCCTGCCAGGGTCAGGTAGACGAAATGCCGGAACTTGCGTCGGTCGGCGCTCGTCCATGAACTCGGGCACACGCTACGCCAACGGTGACCATCCCAAATAAAATTCAGCAGCGGGAGTTTAATTAGGCCATAACGCCCGCGTGAGCGGAGATATACTTCCGCGAAGAGTTCGTCATTCCCGCTTACCCAATCCGCCGAAAATCGCGTTCCATGTGCGTCGCTCTCGCTCCAGCCGGACCTCCAGCGTGGAGGGGTCGGTATCCGGCCGTTGGGCGTACGGGTGTCAATAATCAGGGCATAAGCAGATATTTTATGCCGTAGTCCTGGGAGCCAATGAGAGATTTTTTCGTAGAGCAACTTCGCCAACTCGCTTCGCCGACGGTCGCTATATGCGGGGGTTCTTCGGGGCACGCTATTCGAGACACTGCCGGCAGGGGGGCGGGGTTTATGTGCCAAGCCACGTCCTACGCCGCCGTGCTCGCCGCAACCGGGCAGGGTGAGGTACACGACACCCAGGGTAAGAAACACAAAACCGGTTCGCATTACACAACCTCCCTGCAGCGACTCGGGGTTGCAACCTGACGAAGCACGGCTGCAAGCGTGCGGTCCGGTGTGCCCAATTCCAGCGTTATGTCAACACGGTACATCCTCGCAAACGTGCGCATATCGCAACAGCTCTCACCCTTGGGGCATTGGAGGCAATATTCTAATTTTCTTTCAGCTTTCTGCGCCGAGCGGATCCGGGATGCGGCCGTGCGGCATCGGCTGCCGCAGCAGGGGTGCTCACAAAGGACTTTGAGCCTTACGCAACCGAGCCCAGGCAACCCATGCGAGGGGAAAAATGCGCGGCAGTTGGCAAGGATGATCGGCAGGGCGGGGGCGCAAAACTCCGGCGGGCATGCCCGGAGTGAATATTTCCGCGTCCTCAAAACTTTGAAATCGGGCGGCCATGACTCAACTACTGCCGGGGAATTCGATATTTTAGCGCCTCGCCGTGAACCCAGGCACGCTCTCGGGTTCAACACCGCCCGGTATCCACGGCCCAAGGCTCCGGCCCCCGCATACCCGTACAAACTAATTCCGCCTGGCGCCTGTCCCGATTTCTGACGGAAGCCCTTGGCAAAATCGGGATATCTGGCCGAAGCGCATTGAAAATCTCGATTCGTTGCTCCGAAAGCTTTGCGATATCTCGGCGTCCGCCCTGACATGCCGTCATCGCCCGGGATGGTAAAGATCGGCGTCTCGCGACGGGCGCAGAAGATGCAGCCCGCAACCCTGGCGCTGCGATTATTGCCATCATTGAAGCTATTGGTTAGCGCTACCATCTTCGCATTCCAAATAAAGTGCCGACCGGACCTGATAAATCCATTCTATCACCATCCGCGATTCTGCACGCACCCCGAGGGGCCAAATCGCGGGGGCCGGTGGCGGTTTACGCTGCCGAGATTCTACCTGGACCAGAACACACGCCCGCCAGCTCGGCGAGGAGCGTTCGCGAGCAGCCTTAATCAACTGCCGCCCCAGGTCCGCGATTGGTGAGGAATCCAAGCCCGGAATTAATTCCGGCTCTATTGCTAGGAATCAGATCCGCAAATGGTGTCAAAAAATCAGCCGCCCGATTCAGGAAATCCACCGGACTCGACAACAGCTCGCCCCGTTTCAGTTCATTGAGCCTTTCGACGGATCGTCTTAACAATTGGACGGGACTTTATCATAACTCAAGATTATGCTGCTGTAGGTTGAGTATGTATACGCAGCGCGGGAAAAATTCGCTTCGCCTCCATCGACCGGTCAGGGCCCACGCCACTGACACTGGCTCGATTAAGGTTGGAGGCCATTCGCCTTCCGGGCGTCACCATCGTGTGGAATTGGCAAAAAAACTGGTCAATACCATTCGCCGCAGGATTGATGCCGTGCGGCATATTGCGCGGCACGCCGCAGCACATCCTGATGCCGATGCGATTCATGAATCGCGCGTAGCCACCCGTCGGGCCAGGGAAGCAGTGGGGGTCCTGACGGCCGGTAAGTTCGTGAAACAATCCGATGCGGCGGTCATAGTTCGATTATTAAGAAAACTGAGGCGGCGCGGCGGAGAACTTCGCGATATAGACGTTTTTCTCGAGGCTTTGCCGCACAATATCAAACCCGGCGACGGACTGGAACTGTCGGCCTTAACGAAGCAGGTGCAAGACCGGCGTGCCAAGGTTGTCCGCGCATTTGTCAAATCCGCGATGGCTGTTGCGTCAAACCGGCGAATAGCCAGGTGCGAGCAGCATTTGGATCGAATGGACATGTCCCGCTTGGGTG
>JAJZKY010000267.1 GCA_021803885.1 Planctomycetota bacterium | reverse complement strand
GTGGCAGTTGGCACAACAAGTTTTGGCCAGCCCCATAAGGGGGGCTGGCCAAAGCCGCGTCCGCTGCTTGGATAGTGGCTAAGACATCCCCTTGTTTTCACTCGCTTGACTTTGCCAGAAGAGGTTACAGGGGACGCGAGATATGTTAGCCGGCACATTTATGTGCCACGGTGAATGAATGGTGACTTATGAATATGTTGAAGAAGACGAAATTCAACAGTCCGCAGCATGGGCATTCTGTCGGTGAACTCTCATGGGCAAGATGTCCATGCCACAATCTTACTCATTACTCATTGCGGCGCGGCCAAGGGCGAGCGATGTTGGTGGCCGGACTCGGAACGGTTAGGGGCCGCGCAAAATAACTTCGCACTTTACGGCTGGTTCTTTTGGCCGCGGGCTTCGTTGTTCGCTCCTTACAGACCCGCGGGTGGAGTATGCGCGTCGCTCACGCCTCGCCGGCGGCCAAAACTCCCGCGCCGTAAAATATGAATTTATTTTTGCGCGGCCCCTTACCAAAAACATTAGCGCATCAGGATGCCGGAGGAAAAAACTTCGAGTATGATACGCGGGCAATATGGCGATGCGTTAATAATCCGCATACGACCATTTCCACCGTGAGGATATTGATGATGGACGTGACAATACAACAAGCGGCGGGAGAGAAGCCCCGGCCATCGGATGGCACCGGATTGATTGCGGAGGACCCGTGGCTGGAACCTTATGCAGAGAAACTGCGGCAGCGTTGGCGTCATTATCAGAAAATGCGGGAAACTCTAGAGCAGGCCGGCGGGTTGATGGCCACGATCAGTCAGGGGCATCATTACTTTGGTTTTAATCGTGGTGAAAAGTCCGGACGCAAGGGGATATGGTATCGGGAATGGGCTCCGGCGGCGGCGCAACTGCATTTGATTGGAGACTTTAATGGATGGAACCGCCGCAGCCAACCGATGGCATGCGATGCCTATGGAGTATGGTCTATTTTTCTGCCGGATTCCACGTCGGGTAAGCCGATTCTGACACATGGCAGCAAAGTCAAAGTACAGGTGGATTCCGCGGCGGGCCGGATGGATCGGATTCCCGCATATATTCGTCGGGTTGTACAGGTGGACAACTCTGTTGATTTTGTCGGACAGTATTGGGCACCTCCTGATTCTTACGTGTTTAAGCATCCCGGCGTGCCGACAAAAAAAGGCGGCTGGCGCATTTATGAGGCACACGTCGGCATGGCGCAGGAAGAACCCAAAGTCGGAACGTTTCAGGAATTCACCGCCAACGTCCTGCCGCGGATTGCCGATTTGGGTTATAACGCTATTCAACTCATGGCCATCATGGAGCACCCCTACTATGGCTCTTTCGGCTATCACGTCAGTAATTTTTTCGCGGTTTCTTCACGTTTCGGAACTCCTGAGGAACTCATGAACCTCATTGATACCGCGCATGGTCTGAATATCGCGGTGCTGCTGGATGTGGTACACAGCCACGCGATTAAAAATCTTAATGAGGGATTGAATCGATTCGACGGCTCGGAGTTTCAGTATTTTCACACCGGAGCACGCGGGCAGCACATCGCGTGGGATTCGATGTGCTTTGATTACAGTGTCCTGGAAGTCCAGCGATTTCTATTAAGCAATTTGCGCTATTGGATGGAGGAATTCCATTTTGACGGATTCCGCTTCGACGGCGTGACGAGCATGTTATATCTGGATCATGGTCTGGGAGCCACCTTCACCAGTTATGACAGTTACTTCGGCTCCAATATTGACGATGATGCGGTGGCCTATCTGCAGGTGGCCAATGAGCTGGTACATACATTAAGACCGCAGTGCATCACCATTGCGGAAGATGTTTCCGGCATGCCCGGCATGGCGCGGCCCGTGGCCGAAGGAGGGATGGGGTTCGATTATCGCCTGGCGATGGGGGTGCCGGATTATTGGATTAAACTGCTCAAGGAACAGCGCGATGAACAGTGGAATCTGGGAGGGCTTTATCACACGCTGTTGAATCGGCGGCGAAATGAAAAACATGTGGGGTATGCGGAAAGCCATGATCAAGCGCTGGTGGGGGATAAAACTATTGCGTTCTGGCTTATGGATCAGCAGATGTACTGGAATATGAGCAAATTGCACGGCCATCCGGTTATTGATCGTGGTCTGGCACTGCATAAAATGATCCGGCTGCTTACTTTTGCTTTGGCGGGGGAGGCGTATTTGAATTTTATGGGCAATGAGTTCGGCCATCCGGAATGGGTTGATTTTCCACGACCGGGAAATAATTATTCTTATGAACACGCCCGCCGGCTCTGGTCGCTGTCGGATCGCGATGATCTGTATTATTGTGGATTGAAGAACTTTGACCGGGCCATGCAGCAGCTGGACCAGCAACGCCATATTCTGGAAGATCCGTTCATTGAGCAGATTCTGGTGCATGAAGATTCCCGGCAACTGGCGTTTCGGCGCGGGCCGCTGGTACTGGTATTTAATTTTCATCCCACGGCCTCGTATGCCGACCTGCGGATTCCGGTACCGGACCCGTGCGATTACCGACTGATTTTAGATACCGACAACCCGGTGTTTGACGGCTTTGGCCGCGTGGCCGGCAATGCGGTGTATCCGAAACAGGACGTGCCGATGTATGGACGCAATCAAAGTGTGCAGCTTTATCTGCCGTGCCGCACGGCCCAGGTTCTGGCACCGATAAAAAACATGACCCTGAAATAAAATTACGCCGAGGATATAATAATGTTAATTGAGGTCGCCGTTCACAGGCCGGTGAACATTCAAAGTGCGAAGGGTGGTGTTTATGGCGATTAACAAAGGCTTCAGTATAAGCAGATGCGGCGGCATGGCGCTGGCCGCGATTCTGCTGGTGGGTGCTGGCGGGATGGTTTATGCGCAGAACTATCCGGCCTATCAAGGGTATACACCCTACAATACTCAACCTTATACGCCCGCGCCGCTTCCAGCGGCTCCCGCGCTACCGGATTATGCGCCTCCGATATATGGCCCGCCGGTGGCGGCAACCCCGCAGATTGTCGCCCCGCTGACGGCACAGCAAATTGATCAGATTGTGGCCCCCATTGCGCTGTATCCGGACCCATTGCTGGCGCAGCTTCTACCCGCTTCCACCTATCCGCAACAGGTGGCCTTGGCCGCCCAATGGCTGCAATATAATCCCAATCCCAGTGAAATTAGCATTGATATGCAGAACTGGGATGCCTCTATCAAAGCGCTGGTTCATTATCCCACCGTGCTGGCTTATATGAATGCCAATCTGGCGTGGACTGAAGCCTTAGGCGTGGCCTTTATTAATCAGCAGGCGGAGGTTATGCAGGCCATCCAGCAGCTGAGGGCACAGGCCCTGGCGGCGGGAACATTACAATCCACACCACAACAGCAGGTTATTACGCAAAATGGCACCATATATATCGAGCCGGTAAATCCCCAGATAATTTATGTGCCGCAGTATGATCCTGGCCTGGTATACGTTCGACAACCGGGATATTACTTCGGACCGTATATTACCTTTAGTATTGGTTTTGCCATTGGAAATTGGCTCAATAATGATTGCGACTGGCGAAATCACTGGATCAGCGCCGGACAGGGCTGGCAGCATAATTGGCGGCGGGATAATCGCGGGCAATGGATAAGAAATCGTCCGGTGTACAGGGGTAATGACCGGCAATTTGTACCGGCTCAAAGAGTACCGCAGCGTTGGACCCGCAATCCGCGCGAACCACTTCCGGCGTTACCGCCCAATATGGCGC
The DNA here is from genome assembly GCA_021803885.1 of Planctomycetota bacterium. The sequence continues at coordinate 2,786 of JAJZKY010000267.1, read as the reverse complement.
CACGCGGCGCTCTGCGGCAATACCGCGGCTGGCCCACAACCCCACCAATGAATCGTCTGGCACCGGGGTTCCATCCGGGCAACAGCCCCCGGCAGTTTGCTCCACCATCTGCGGTTTTTGGTGGAAATTATCGCAATTATAACAATATCAGTCGTGTGGAAAATCGCGGGCAAAGGAGTTTGCAGTCGTACCAGAATTTTCAGCACCATGGTTTGCAAAACCGGTCTGAATACCGTGCGCCTCAAGTGCCACGACAGGCCCCACCGGCTCTGCGGGGTATGAATTCCTATCGGCAGGTGCAGCAGGACAGTCGTCGAGGACGACAGTCTATGCGACATTAGCGCTGAATCAAGGACCTGTATCAATATGTTTGAATTTATTTTTTGGAGAAGGTTATGAACAAACATTCCATGATGGTTTCAGGCGTCTTTTCCACCATCGTGTTGTCGGGCCTGTTTATGCTTGCCGCGACGGGATGTCAGAGCCAGAATTCCATGCCCGCGCGAACCACTGCCGGTGGACAGACCATGTCGCACCGCCAAGCTGATCAACCCGGTGCAGGACAGGAATTGTTCCCCAGTGATGATGCCGCCGCCGCCGCTTTGCTCGCCGCGGTTAAAGCCCAAAACCATAAGGAACTGCACCGTATTTTCGGCCCGGCGATAAAAGAACTGGAGTCTGGCGACAAAGTAGAAGATCACCGGCATTTTGAAGAATTTGTCGCTCATGCCGAACAAAAGTTCTGGCTTGAAAAGAAAAATGTCGATACCTCTATTGTACATATTGGCAACAAAAACTGGCCCTTCCCGATACCCATTATCCGTCTGCCGGACGGTAAATGGTTTTTTGATACCCAGGCCGGCAAAGCGGAAATTCTGGCCCGCCGCATTGGGGCTGATGAACTTGATACCATTAAGGTTTGTGAAGCGTATGTACTGGCCCAACGGCAATATGCCAGCACCTATCATGATGGTGCGGATGTCTTGCGCTATGCTCAACATCTGGTCAGCAAACCTGGCACGCAAGATGGTTTATACTGGCCCGCAACCGTCGGCCAGCCGGAAAGCCCCTTTGGGCCGTTGGCCGCGCAGGCGGCGGCCGAGGGATATAAGCCGGGAGTACACAAGTCCAAAGGCCCGCATCCTTTTAATGGCTATTATTTTCGTATCTTAACCAGACAGGGTGCGGCGGCCCCCGGTGGCGCCTATAACTATGTTATCAACGGAAATATGATTGCCGGATTTGCTCTCGTAGCTTTCCCCGCGAAATATGGTTCGTCGGGTGTAATGACGTTTATCGTCAATCAACAAGGCCGCGTATATCAAAAAGACCTCGGCCCCGATACGGCCACGATAGCCCGGCACATGACCCGCTATAATCCGTATAAATCATGGACGCTGATCCAGGAATAGATGGCGGCAGTGACTTATGGACTACGGCATCAGGGCTGTAAATAAATTGTCGCGGGATGCCGGAGAATTCTTGTGTCGCCCTTTGATGTAGTTGCACTGGGCGGCGGCGTCAATAGTAGATTGATTGGCACCGGAGATCACCGCTAATTTTTCCAAATCAAGGCGCTCCAGGATTTCCACCGTAATCGGGCGTTTCGCATCCCAAAAGATCATCGATTCCAACGCCTCCCGCGCCGGATTGGAGTTCAGAAGCTCTGTGAGCAGTTCGGCCTGGGTACGTGTCTGGCAGCTTAAAAAGCAGCAGGTGTCATCTAAAACATACGGCTTGCCGGCGCGACAGCCAATCGTAACAAAATTTATCCGCTTATATAAACCTGACGTTCCCACCTTCCACGGCGAAAAGGAATAAGGGCCTACCCCGAAAATAGAAAACATCGGCCGGTTCTTATAGATGGCACTGCTCCGCTTTTTCAGCAGATGCGCATATTTTTGCAGATAGGCCCAGGTAAGCGGCGCGCAGTCCACGATTCGGGCTGTATCTTCACCCACAAATTGTTGGGGTACGAGCATAACACGGTTGCTTTCGTCATATTCACCACGGTGTAAATGAGAACTTTTAAGCATGGGATAGACAAACGTATCTTCCAACTTGCAGAGTTCACTCAAACCGTTGCGATAGCGGTGTTCTCCAAGGGAATCGAGTTCCATGACCGCGGAACAGTCATGTTTGATTCCCGACCGCCAGACCGTTTTTCTTCTGGTGCGGGCCGCCTGCCATTTATTGAATAGCTCCATATTGGCCAGCAGCAATCCGTCCTTGAATCCCCACTGGGCTTGGACCTCCCGGGCGTTGAAATTGCTGTAGACTTTTGCATGATCACAAGCCGCGACGGAATCAAATGTGATGTGCAGAAGGCAGGCATTAACTGCCGCATGAAAATAGCGCATCGCATCTATCAGCACGATTTGACTATGCGCTATGGGTGCTCCTGATTTCCACAATGAACTTAGCACCTTGCGTGCCACTGTTGTCTTGCACAACATTGCCATTGAGGCTTCCGGGTAACTCAGGCATTGTGCAATCCGCAGGAGCATCCATTCGGAAATATCAAAATTGGCCTTCCCGGTGATGGCATCCAACCCTCCAGCCTGCTGTATGTTCATCTTGATCGGGAGGTTGTCACTCCCCAGCACTCCCAGATGGGAGTTGGTAACCCATGGTGGATTACCAATTACCAGCAGGGGGCGGGGCATTGATTGCACCTTATTCCACCAATCGACATCGAAAAAACTTTGACATAAAAACTCGGTGCGTGCGGTTGTGTTAAGTCCGCCGATGGCAGCCTTCGCCATTGCGACATACCGGCCGATGTT
>JAJZKY010000266.1 GCA_021803885.1 Planctomycetota bacterium | reverse complement strand
TCGCTCCTTATTCTGTCTGACGCAACGATCCCGCTATGCGCCGGCAACTCTCTGGAACGGCTCATGGGGCATGGCGCGGAAGGCGTTGCGAAAGAGACGCACGGCTCCCTGGCGCTTTCGATGTGGGGGAGGCCGGGCTGGCACATAGAGGATACCGCGATAGCGGAGAAATACCTCGGCGCGCAGTATGACATCCACGGCGGCGGGCTGGACCTGATATTTCCACACCACGAATGCGAGATCGCGCAGATGGAATCGGTGAGCGGCAAGCGCCCGATGGTGAAGTACTGGATGCACACCGGGCTGCTCACGGTAGACGGGAAGAAGATGTCAAAGTCGCTTAAAAACTTCACGACGGTGGACTCACTCCTCGAGAGATACACCGGAGAAACGATCAGGATGGCGCTAATAAACGCGCATTACAGGAGCCCGGTGGATTTCAGAACAGGGCTCATGGACCAGGCCCAGGCACAGCTTGAGCGGCTTTACAACTCATTGGAGGCGCTCAGATCCGCGAAAGAATCAGAAGAGAGCGGGGCGCTTGATCGCGTAGTCTCTGCCGCTCTGAAGGAATTCGAGGAATCGATGGACGACGACTTCAACACGCCGGGCGCGATAAAGGCGCTGTTCGATGCCATGTCAGGTATCAACAAATGCGTGCCTGCTGGAATAAGCATGCGCGCAAAGGCGAACGCAGATAACGCGGTTGCGGCGATGGCCGGCGTGCTGGGCATACTGACCGGCGAGGGCAGAAGCGGGGAGCTGAGCAAGCGCCAGCTAGCGATGGTCGAGGAGAGGGAGAGGGCGAGAAAGTCGGGAGACTACAAGGCGTCAGACAGAATAAGGAGCGAACTGGAATCAGAGGGCGTAATAATAGAGGACACAAAGGATGGCCCGAAGGCGAGAAAAATTAGTTCTTGAGCTCTTTCATTCTCTTCATGATCCAGAGCAGTCCCCAAAACGCGGCGAGCTCCCCTGTAAAAAGAATGATGTTTTTATCTGTTTGCGAAAAATGCTTGTTCCTGTCTGAACTGACCTTTGGCAGCGCCATCATCGGAATCGAAGGCTTCTGCTCCTGCGGCGCATTCGGGTTTGGCAAAACGCCTCTCTGGAATCCATGCACGGCAACTACGGGGCCTCTCCTCAGCATGCGGGTGTAAGGTCCCGAAAGGTTTCTCCCGTAGACCGCAACATTGTCGCCGTTGAGCTCCTGAACGCTTTCTACCGGTGCAGAAGTCTCAAGGCGCATCGCGGCGAACAGATAGTACTTGCCAGGGCCGGCCCATCCCCTCCAGACCTGCACGGGGTTGCGCATGCTGCCCGTGCCAAGCGAATTCCCGTTATACGCGACGAATCCTGAATCTGCATAGGCGGCATTAGAGGCCGGCGCCATGGGTGGCCCTGCCATGGCGATGCCTACGACCGCGCATGCGGCAATATTTCTCACGCCTTTGGTTCTGTCCAAAACACCACATACTAAAATACGATTAGGAAATATATATTCCTTCATGATGGCAGGGGCACAATCGCGCTCATGCCGGGCCTCTGATCAGACGGTTCGGCTACCTCTTGAGATCGCAGCGTCAAAACGCTTAAAAGCACATGATGCATTATTAGGCTGTGACCGGCCGGCAAAGGATCGCGAACATACTGAAGCCGATAGCGGCGAGCGCGATCTTCGTGGCGCTTGTGATCTACTTCACATACCATTTCAATAACAGGACGGAGCTCGGGCTTTTTATCTCGTCGCCGTTCAACATGTCGACCGAAAACCATCCCGCATACAATCTTTACCTGCCCGCGCTGCTGATATTCATGGTGGGCATATACCTGAAGAACTTCAACAGGGCGTTTATGCGGAAATGTTCGCTCAGGGCGGTCTTCACGATGGGCATACTAGCGAGCTACATGAAATCGATAGGGTCGATGTTCTACTACAGGGGGTATGCGGATTACGGGATATCGTTAGGAACATCGATAATAACGCTCGCGTTCTTCGCCGCTTTCGTGATATCGCTTGAGGTTTATATAGAGAATAAGGAGCACGTGGAGCACCTGTACGGCAGGTTTCTATTTTCCATACTGACGGTGCTGCTGATCCTGCTGTCGATATTCATATTCCTGTCCTATTTTGCGTCATCGAGCCTGGTGGTGCATCTGATGGGGCTGACATCGTTCCTGCTGCTGTTCATACCGTATTACGAGCGCGCAAACATAATGAAGGAGATGAGGAAAGGCAAGGATGGCGTAAAGGCGATCAGAACAAGGCTCAAACAGGGCACGGAATCCCTATCCGCAAACGGCAGACCAAACCGCAAACGCGCCCCCAATATGGCGGTCAGCATGGGTTAAGCAGAGGCTTCGCCTGTTAGGAATGCCGCAGGTTGTTGCAGAGCATTTCGATGGAATTATCAGATCTGATGTTCCGGCATGATCGGCGCCGCATCTCCTGATCCGCGCTCCTGTTATATTCCAGACATGCCGAACACCCCCTCTCTGCGCGCAATTCCTTGATGTTTTTCTATAATATCAACAATCTGCCGCCCGTTACCGCAAGCGTATAATGGGTTTATTTACTTTTGCAGTGCCTTATTTACACGGCGCGTCCATGGCTGCAAAATTAATCGCCCTGACTGTTATGTGCATGACATTGGTATTTTTTGCTATGCCGGGCGCACAAAATCAAAATCCCGGGGCGCAGCGTACATATGCGGCGCAGGCATCGGGCCAGTACAAATGGGTTTATTCTGAAACTGTAAAGTTTCTCAATGACATAGAACACGCGATCTCAAACGCGCGGCTGAACGCGTTCAGCCTATATTCAATGGCCGGCATAGTGGTGACGGGCTCAAAAGTTCCGCCGCCATCAGGCATATCAATAGCGATACTGCCAGAGTTAACCTCAACGCTCTTTGGTGTGCAAAGCGGAAACACGGGATCCTTCAACGCGGCCGAATACTACAGCTACTACGATGTGCTCTTGGTCTGCAATCCGGCAAGCCAGGAGAGCGATGCGGTCTGCGCCTATGCGCAAAACGCCTGGGCGCCGTACGGGTTCAATTCCCTCAATGTCCTAGAGCTCTCCGGGATACCCGCACAGGAGAGCGTAAACGATCTGGTCACCCAGACCGAGATATCGGAGATAAAAACCAAGCTCTCGGAAAGCGGCACGATAAACTACATCACCACAACGTACGGCGTTCCGCTTATAGACAACACGTACGGCCTCTCGATAGACTCCATGATAGCGGACAACCTGACCGACAACTCAATACTGAACAACCAATACCTTTCCAGCGGATTCGGCAACCCAAATCCGTATAACACGGCGAGCTCAAGCGCCGCAAATACCTCCCTCGGCTATCTATACAACCACACATTCTCGCACTCAAAATACGGATCGATGTATGAAGTGACAAGGCTGGACGGTCCTACGCTGCAGAGCATATACAATCTGATAAATGACGGCATGTCCGCCTCTGACGCCTACAGGAACGGCACAGTCCTGCTAAACAACTATACCCTATCGCCGAACTTCCAGATATACAAAAATGAATTTTTCCTAATCCCATACGCGCTGCTCGACCAGATGGGAGTGAACACAGAGGTGGCCGGAACCAGCTTTGTGGTGGGCGCAAAAGGGCTGAGCGGATACGTATCGTGGGGCTCCAACTGCGGGTGCACCTTGGGCCAGAACTCCAGCCAATGGGACCTGGGCTTCATCCCAGGCGCGATAGCAGAAACGCTGGTCTCCACCAGCGCGAGGACGCTGCACCAGTATCCTTGGACGGGCGGGCAATCCTTGATATCCGATCTCATAATGGACAACGTTACCGGAGTCAGCGGATACGTGAGCGAACCTTACACCTCGGGGATAGAGAATCCTGCAGATGTTTTCCCGTACTACTTCAGTGGATACGTCCTGGCAGACAGCTACTATGCGGGCATGCCCAGCCTCGGTTGGAAGAATGTTGTGATAGGCGATCCGAAAGCGCACATACGCACGCTCTCCACAGTAGTATCAGTGTCGACGACCGTCACAGGAACAGGGGATATATCACCAGGCCAGGCGGTATCAATGTCCGCTACGGCAAGCGGCGGAACGCCGCCATACACATACCAATGGTATTTCGGCGATTCCTATTCATGCAGACAGGATCGTCTTCTACTAGGCGCCACATCCAACCCATACACGCTAATCGTGCCGACGCTGCCAAGTAACCAGCTATACCAGCCGTATTATCTTTGCGCCAGCGCGACAGATTCTGCAAACGATATCGGTCTCTCAAGCACATACCTCCTTCTCTACAGCCAGAACGGCCAGTCAACCTCTTCATCGACATCAACCACGACACCAACCACGACACCAGCCACAACATCGCCCACCACCTCTTCATCGACATCAACCACGACCAGCACGACAACCACCATCAAACCGGTCACGAAGTTGGCGGTCTTCAGCAGGGGCTACGACTACTGGCTGCTGAATCTGTCCCAGTCCGCGGAGATGAACATATCAACAAACTCGACGGGCAGTGCCCCGTACACATATACATGGTTTGAGAAGGCGCCTGGCGCATCCTATCGGCCTGTCGGATTAGACCTGCCGATATTCGTTTTCGTGGCAAGCGCTTCGGCGCAACCAGGCACGTACCTGTTTTACTCGCACGTGACGGACTCTGAATCACCGGCGGCCAGCGCCGATTCTCCGATATTCCAGGTATCAGTGATGCCTCTGAACAACACGTTTTCGGTAAATTCGACAACCACAGGATCAAACTCAATAGAAATAAGCGACCCGTCGGTCGGGGCGAGCATAAACCTGACATCGAACGCCCCCACACCTCTGAGTGCGAATGTTGCCATCACAAATGATACCGCAAGATCGGTCGCAGCCCCTCCGGGCTACTCCAAGATTATCGTGCTAAACATAAGCGTGACATCTTCTCCGGTATCAAAGATCGTGGCGACAATAGGATACGCGTGCGGCATCAAAATTTCTGACGTAAAGCCGTTCATGCTGGTAAACGGTGAATGGGCCGCGATACCGGATTACACAATCGACCCGTCCTCATGTACTGTTTCCGTGACGTTGCCTGCAGACCCGACAGTAGCGCTGATGTCTTACAGCGCCATACCAACCACCACAACCACCATCACCAACGGCGGAGGAGGCGGAGGAGGAGGCGGCGGTGGCGGCGGAGGCGGGAGCAGCAAGCCGCCTGCAATACTATCTTCGACCACTGTTTCAGGGCCAAACACCATCGTCTGCTACACGGTCTACAACGCGACCACGTTCAAGACGCTCACGGTCAACAGCACACCTACGCACTACGTGACCGTTAACTACATCAACCCAAGCAGCGCAGGGCTCACTGTCAACGGCACTTCGGTGCTGCTGTACCTGAACGTGCCGTACAAGATCGCAAGCACCTCCAACACGGTTACTGCGATGGAACTTGTAAACGACAGCTACCTGCCGGTGCAGCATACGGTCACATACGATGTGTGCACCACTTCTCACGCCGTTGCGGCAGCAACAACCACGATACCGGCGGTTGCGCCAACCACTGCAACGACGACTACCGTAACGGTTGCGCCAGCCCCCACAACCACACTCTCAACAAACTCTTCATCGACTTTCAACCCTGGCGGTGCAATCCACGGCGTCGAAAAGAATGGCACGACGTGGTATTATGTTCTGATAATAGAGGTGGTGATGGCAATAATTCTTGCATGGGTGGTAAGGCGCACTCACGGCGCGGCAAAACCAAAAGCGGGTTCGGAAGGCGGCGCAACCGATCTGAACGTCCAATCGCACGATGCGCCACCGCAAGGCCAACCCACCAACCCTGGAATGCCAGATGCGCAGAACGCCGAATAAAATAAACTATTTATACAAAGGCTTTTAAATGATTTGCCAAATCATGGCAAAGCTATAAATACTACAGAACCGATTATACCACGCATCATCGTGGTAAGTGATGTAACCAGTGATATGAATGAAGAGCTATTTTGTTGGACTAATACTGCTGTTTGCCGCGTTCGGTATTCTGAACATGGGCATCGCCGCGGCGGCTGGCGTAACAGCGCCTATCGGGATCGTCTCATATGTCCCAATCACAATAACATCCACATCTGCAATAACCGGCAATTTCCAGCAAATGGCTCACTTCAATCCGTCCACTTATTCACAATATTTAAACGCAAACATGAAGAACGTTGAGTTCTTTACCGCAGGAGGCGCAATAATACCTTCATGGCTTGAAAATTACACAACAGGCAACGCAATTTACTGGCTTAATCTTAACGGAGTGTCAAACGACGAAGTCATATATATGGGTTTTGCGCCCAGCACAACCAATCTTTTCAGCATTTCAAACGGTATAGGCGAAGCTCCTCAGTTATCGGCAACTTATGGAAAGTATGATACGGGCTCAACAGTATTCTCATATTATCAGTCTTTCGGCAGTCTTGCCGCGCTTCCAAACGGCTGGTCCAATACGATGGCAGAAGATCCAAATTATGGCAACACTATTTTAACATTTAATCCGTACCACTCGAT
>JAJZKY010000265.1 GCA_021803885.1 Planctomycetota bacterium | reverse complement strand
AGCCGGCCCCCTCTTTTGCCCCGCTGAACGAGGCATCGACGAACGTCTCCTCCAATCACGCGTGCCAGCAGATCTTCGCACAAGGCCCATAGGACGTATGCACGATTCATGAAGCCGCTGGCATGAAAGGAACCGTCATTGTGAGGCCGGCACCACTGCTTGCTGCGAACAAGAAGTAAGCCTCGGCGATCTCATGGGCATCTTTCCAGCAGTGTTCTGCTCACGGGACTCAGGAACAGGCCGGGCTCCGTGAGCGTAGAAGCGCCAGATGTAGCTCAGGGGTCCGGCTCTGCCCGATCTCCCAAACGCCCAAATAGCAGTCAGATGAGACGGCGCTGCAGCGCGTGGGTAACCGCTTCAAGCCGATTGTGCGTGCGTAACTTCCGGTTGATGTGATGAAGATGATTGCGCAGCGTCTGCGGACTGATGCGCAGCGCCTTGGAAATGCGCGGAGCATCGCTGCCTGCTGCGAACATCCGCAAGATCTCAAGCTCCTGAGAAGACAACGGAGTGACCGGCGCTGCTCCATTTGGCCAATCTTCCATCGCGCACACTTCCCGGGAAGCAGCGACCATTTTGCGGAAGATTTCCTCCCGCTTCTTCTGCGCGCTGATGTCTCGCGCCATGTGGACAATGAGGGTCTTTTGCGTTCTGTGGTTCAAATAGGAAATGGTCGAAATATTCACCCATTTCCGCTCTCCGTCGCGAGTCGTAACGCTCAAATCGAAGTTCGGCATGGGCTTCGCTTTCAGCGTGGCTTGCAGCTCCACGCAACGCTCAAGGCACACCTGGGTGCCCAACGCCCCGACGCCATGAAGGATCCCGGAGCAAGTTTTGCCCATCACCTCTTCTTCGGAATAGCCAAAAAGCTCCTTGGCGGCCTTGTTCCAATAGCAAATCTCGCCCGATTCGCGGACGGCAAAAACTCCATCCGTTGTGTTTTCGAGAAACGCAAACAATTCTGCTTCCAGCATATGAGCGCCCACGGTGCAATCCTCTCCCCATTCTCCTTGGAAAAGTAATGCACCTCCTTCTCAAATAGAATGTGATTTTATATCACATCACAACTGACCGGCCTGTGGTTGTCTTGTAAACTCAGTTCGGTCCAGGTACGCCACACTATTCAATGATCACATCGAGATCTTCCAAACTGAGGAATACCGCACCCACCTAACCATTTCAACTCTCCGGCACGAGCAGCAGTCCCATTGCGATTTCGCCTAATATTCGATAGCGCGCTCCATTGCAGAAATGATCTTGTCCACAGAGAGGGTGCAGAAATGCTCCAATTCCGGGGCGGCGGGAAGCAAAGGAACATCAGGCGCGGTCACGCGGAGAATGGGCGCATCCAGGCAATCAAACGCCTGCTCGGCGATAACCGCAGACACTTCGGCACCGATCCCCAAAGTACGGTTGTCCTCGTGCACGATTATTGTACGATTGGTTTTGGCTACTGATTCCAGGAACGTAACGGTATCGAGGGGAGCCAGCGTCCGCAGATCAATGACTTCGACTTCGGCGCCATGCTTCTGCTTCATCTGTTCGGCTGCCTGCAGCGTAAGCTGCAACGTGTACCCATAGGAGATGGCGGTCAAATCCGTTCCCTTGCGGCGAACTGCGGCTTTGAGAAGCGGTACTGTGTAATCTCCCTCTGGAACTTCTTCCTTCAGTGAGCGATAGAGCTTCTTGTGCTCAAAGAATATGACCGGATCGTCACTGCGGATGGCTGCTTTGAGCATGCCCTTTGCGTCATGAGGAGTGGAGGGCGCCACAACCACGAGACCAGGACAATGAATAAACCAACTCGTGTTGCTTTGCGAATGTGAAAGCCCTCCGCCAACGCTGCCTCCGTAGCAGACGCGGACCGTGATCGGGCAGGTCTGTGTTCCGGCGCTACGATAGCGGAGTTTTGCCGCTTGTTGCGTGATCGCGTCCATGGCCGGGGTGATGAAATCGGCGAACTGGATTTCGGCAACGGGGCGCATGCCCGCCATCGCGGCTCCGATCGAGGAGCTGACGATGGCGCCCTCGGCAAGGGGCGAATCGATCACCCGCTCAGCCCCGAACTTCTCCAGCAAGCCCTTGGTCGCCTTAAATGCGCCGCCCATCCTGCCCACGTCCTCACCAATGATAAAGACATTGGGATCGCGCTCCATCTCCTCGTGTAGTGCGGAGTTGATGGCGTCAATGTACGTCATGACTGCCATTACACCCTCCTCTCGTACTGCGGACTGTAGGCCTTTCGCTGCAATTCACGCTCGCGAATGTTGAAGGAATACACGTGGTCGAGTGCTTCTTCAGCTTGCGGCGCGGGCGACCGCTCTGCAAAGGAGATGGCCTCGTCGATTTCGCGATTGATGTCCGCCAGCAACTCTTTCTTCCACTGTTCTGTCCACAGTTCGCGCTCCTTCAGAGAACGCTCCATTGCCGGAATGGGATCGCGCGACTTCCAGTACTCCACTTCGGCGGGATCGCGGTACTTGGCAGGATCGATTTCCGAGTGCCCGTACCAGCGATAAGTCTTGCACTCAAGCAGCGTAGGGCCAGCGCCGGAGCGCGCCCGCTCGATGGCCTCGCGCATGGCGGTGTACACCGCAACCACATCGTTTCCATCCACAGTAATGCCCGGCATCCCGTATGCCTGCGCTTTCACGCTTATATCTTCGACCGCTGTCTGCAACGCAACCGGAACGGATTCCGCATAGAGGTTATTCTCGACCACGAAGATCATGGGCAATTGGTGAACGGCTGAGAAGTTCACCGCCTCATGCCAGAAGCCCAGACTTGTAGAGCCTTCGCCCGATAGCGCCACAACGACATAGGGTTTGCGGCGCATTTTGTGAGCTAGCGCGATCCCGGTACCGATGTTCAGTTGCGCAGCAATGGTAGAGGACGGGGTGATGATGTTCAAAGGCGCATAGCCGCAGTGCGCCGGCGCGGAGCGGCCCTGGTCGGGGCTGTCCTTGCGCCCGTAGATGTGCGCGAACATCAGCGGAAGCGGCGTTCCCTTCATGATGTGAGCGACAAAGTTGCGATGGGAGGGTGCGACGGTGTCTTCTGGCAGTAAGTCAAGTGTCGCACCGACTTCTGTCGCTTCCTGGCCGATGGCATTGAAGTAGTTGCCCGCAAACCGACCCTGACGGTACAGCACGCGGATCCGGTCCTCGACTGTACGGCATTTCAACATGTAGGTATAAAGACGCCGGAGCAAAGCCGAATCGGGATCCTTATCCGTTGAATTCGTGCCTGGCCCGGGAAGTCCGGTTCCGATCAGGTCCTGGGTAGCTCTCATTTAGATCTCAGCGCGTGCGCCACTTTGTGCACGTCCTCCATACATCCATCTTTCGCCAATGCAGAGATGGCAGCAATGAGACGGCTGTACTATGCATACATACAGGAGTCCCATAGAAAAACAGCCCTCAGGAAGTGAAAATGAAATGTCTAATTCTTGATTCGGTGCGGGTTGCCGGGTGAACCTGCCCGCAGGGATTGAGAGCCGGTTTGCGCTAGTCTCACAATGCGAGACTCAGTCCAATCGTTCTTCATCCTTCCCGATAGCGGAGAACATTGTCGATGCCAACCAACGTCATCATGCCCCAGATGGGCGAGTCGATCTTCGAAGGCACAATTAGCAAATGGCTGAAACGGGTAGGCGACCCAGTGGAGAAGGACGAGCCCCTATTCGAGATCTCCACCGATAAGGTCGATGCCGAGATTCCTTCGCCCGTCGCAGGCGTGCTGAGCGAGATCAAGGTGGAAGAAGGCGCCACCGTACAGGTGAACACAGTGGTCGCGGTGATTGCGGACGATGCCACAAATACTGCTCCCACCAGTGAGCCAACAGCCGACGCGCCCGAGGTCGCACTTGGGGCGGAAGAAGCAACCGCCGCCAGCTTGGTCACTCAACCCGCCACACCATCAACTCCCTCAGAGCCGGAGACATCCGCTTCGTGGGCGAGCGCCGGAAGGCACATAAAGAGCTCGCCTCTGGTGCGGCGCATCGCAAAAGATAACAATCTCAACCTAGAGCAGGTTCCCGGCACAGGGCCCGGAGGACGCATAACAAAAGAAGACGTGTTGCATCACCTGAGGCAGTTGGAAACCGCAGTTCAGCCGGCAGTATCTGCATCTGCGCCGGCTGCTGCTCCGTCACAACCGCCGCCCGCCGTCCTACCGCCGAGCTCCGAACCACCAGCAGCAATTACCGAGGCTGCAGCTCAACCTGCTGCGCCCTTGCCCGGCGAAACCGTTCCGCTCTCAAAGATGCGCGGAATCATTGCGCAGCGCATGGCGGAGAGCTGGCGGACCATCCCGCATGTGCACACGGTATTCAAGGTCGACATGACACGCATCGTGCGCCTGCGCGAACGCGAAAAGGCTAAGTATGAGCAGCGTAATGGCGTGAAGCTTACCTACATGCCTTTCATCGCCGTCGCCGCTGTGGAAACCCTGCGTAAATTTCCCATCGTGAACGCGTCGTTCGAGAACAATGCCATCCACTATCACGAGAATGTCAACCTGGGGATTGCAGTAGCGCTCGAATGGGGACTGATTGTGCCGGTGGTAAAGCAAGCGGAGGAGCGCAATTTTCTAGGGCTGGCGCGCGCCATCGCCGATCTTGCCGAGCGCGCCCGCGGCAAGCGGCTCAAGCCCGACGAGGCCTCTGGTTCCACGTTCACACTCACCAACTCCGGCATCTTTGGCGAGGAGTTCGGTACCCCGATCATCAATCAGCCTGACGCGGCGATCCTCGCGATCGGCGGCCTCAAGAAGGACCCGGTCGTCATCACCGATGTCCAAGGCAACGATTCCATTGCCATTCGCTCGGTCCAGCACTTCTGTCTCGGCTTCGACCATCGCATCATCGATGGCGCCGATGCGGGCAGGTTCATGAACGAGTTTAAGAAGACGCTGGAGAACTGGAGTCAGGAGATTGACTGACGAGGTTTCACACGCCTTCGCAAGAACCCAAAGTCCAGTGTGGAATCAACGGTGCAGTGCGGCGCAGCAGCGGACAAGCGTTCCGCGCGGATCTCTTTTGGTCCGGGCGCTTGCATGAATGGACGATTCCAAGAGATCACGAGCGGCAAAGCGAGCACTCTATATCTGTTCAGAATCCCAGCCGCCGGACCACACCGCATATGGCCTCGGCGCTCTTTCGCAAGCCCTCTTCTTCTTCCGCGCTTATCGGAACGGGCAGGGTATGTTCGACGCCCCGGCGATTCACAATTGCAGGCACCGAAAGACAGACGTCATCGAGACTCCGATAGCCCGTCAACAGCGAGCTTACCGGCAGCACCCGGCCCTCATCCCAGAGAATCGCCTGAAGAACGCTGCTCACCGCCAGGCCAATGGCGTAGTTGGTCGCGCCTTTGCCTGCGATGATCTGGTCCGCCGAAGTGCGCACATTCTCAAAGATGGCTGCACGATCCGCGGCTGTCATACGCTTCGGGTATATCCATTGCTCCAACGGTACGTTCCCGATGCTGGCGCTCGACCACAGCGGAATCTCGCTGTCTCCATGCTCACCGGCGATGTACGCATGCACGTTCTGCACGGCCACCTGGCAATGCTGCGCAATAAGGAAGCGGAAACGCGAGCTATCCAGCACTGTCCCGCTTCCAAAAACTCGCCTGCTCTCAAGTTCGCTGATCTTCAGCGCCGCATACGTCAGGACGTCAACCGGATTTGTGACCATCAACAGAACGGCATCCGGGGCGACACGAAGAATTTCAGGAATCAACTTTCTGCAGATTGCTACGTTGGTTTCGGCAAGATCGATGCGCGTCTGGCCCGGCTTCTGCTTGGCGCCGGCTGTGACCACAACGGCATCGGCGCCTTTGAGGATCTCGATGTCGTCTGAGCCGTCCAACTGCGCTTCGGGAACAAACATCAACCCGTGGTTCAGATCCAGAACTTCGGCAGTGAGTTTCGCGTTGGCTACGTCGAAGAGGCTGATATGCTTTCCGACTCCCCGCACCATGCAAGCGTAGGCAATGGTTGCTCCGACGCTGCCCGCGCCGACAATGCCAACCTTCTGCTTGCGGTCTCGCTTCATAGCATACCCTCACACACACCGCACCCCATCCGCGCTTGACCCGGACCTTGTGTGAGACTGCCTCCCGGTTTGACAATCGATGGATTCCGGGGCCGTCAGGCTTGATTTGCGTTCATCGCCTCCGGCCAAGCGATCGTGAGCAGGAATGCGCTCTCTTCGAGCGCTTCCACGTCGTGCTCGAGGCATCGCTCCAGCGTCAGGAGGTCGCCAGGTTTGAGGTCCTCCATCCGATCCTCAGGGAGGTGCACCCGGACCTTGCCAAGAAGAAGATGGATCGAAATCGGACCTTCCGCACGGTGGTGGCTCATGTAGCTTCCCGGCTTCATCCGCACAAGAACGATACGGAACTCCTTATACTTGACCAGCGTTTCGGCGCTTCGGGCGGATTCCCGCTCCCATGACGGCGCAGCTTTCAACTTTTCAAGCTCATTACCGATATTGTGCCGGATGATTTGTTCCCCAAG
This sequence comes from Planctomycetota bacterium, assembly GCA_021803885.1. The sequence continues at coordinate 70 of JAJZKY010000265.1, read as the reverse complement.
TTCGGGAAGGCGTGTGAGAGTTTGACGTTCACTTTTCATAGAGACAGACTCCTCGAGAATGCACCCAAGG